>DATLMT010000352.1:0-3468 GCA_035537135.1 Burkholderiaceae bacterium
GAGTTGATATTCGTAGTGCAGCGATTTAGGCTGAAAGCCCCAATTTTTCTTAAAGTCGAACGAGCCTGTACCGCGTTTTGAGCGGCCATAGTCGAAGGTACGGTAGCCGCGTTCGCACGCGCGCCGCATCAACTCCCAGTACTTAAAGTCGTTCGCCGCGAGCTCGCGTGCGTCTGCCACATCCCCTGCGTAGTAAGGCAGGACTTCATCGCGAAAGTAGAACGACAGCACCGACGACACCGCGCGTGCGCCATTAACGACGGTAATCACTTCGCACGCGTCGCCGAACGTCCGCTGCAGCGACTCGAAGTACTTCTTCGGAAACGGCGGCGTTCCGTGTCGATGCGCATTGTCCGCATACAGCTCAAAGAAGCGATCCATGCCAGCATCAATTTCGCTCGCTAGGCCTCGCTGCATGCCCTTGCGAACCATCGCGCGCTGCTTTCGCGGAATCGCCTCTAGGTTGGCCTGGACGCTTGGCTCGATTCCTTTGCGAAAGGTGACGAAAAGGTCCTGCTGTGGCCAACCCGGGTTATGCGGAGCGCGGTTGCGCAGTTCGAGGTGGTCTACCCGCAATTCTCGCGCCAATTTGACTGCCGCCTCGTGGAGAACTGCACGCGCGTCCTCATCGGTTGCCGCTGCGCCCCCGTACACCGCAAACGGAAGCGAAACGAGCGAATGCCCGAACAGCAGGCTTTTTACCTGCGCTAGTGGAAGCACCCCGGCAACTTCGCCCCGGCGTTCGGCCAGCAGGTAATGGGTGCGATGTCCAAAAACTTGTTCGATGATGTCTCGCCATTCGATGCGATGAAAGAACGTCGCGTCGGCACAGCCTTGCACAAATGTGGCCCAAGCCGTGCTGTCGCCGTTGGCAAACGGCCGGACAGTGAGTGCCGTGCTCATCACACCGGACGCATCACTTAAGTTCACGCCGCGTTAAGATCAAAAACACGATCCACCCGTTCCCAGCGGAAGTCGCTCAGCAGTCGCCGCAATCGGGGTTCGGTCTGATTTAAATTGACGTAATGCCTGAAGCGCGTCTTGAGTCCGAGGCCTTTGATCCTTGGTTGCTGCGGATCGATTTCCCAAGGGTGGAAATAAAAAATCGCAGGCCGCCGGTCTATGTGATTCACGCGATTGATTGCCCAGCGCGACAGTGCATACGGCACGAGGCGAAAATAGCCGCCGCCCCCGGCCGGCAAATTGCGGCCAAACACGCGTGCTGTACTGACCGGGATTTCGAGCAGCGCCGCGCTCGGGCGATATGGAAAGCGTGGCGCATCGGGCATCCCATAGTGATCGTGCTGCACCGGATACACACTTGAGCTGTAGCTGTAGCCGGCAGCGGCAATTCGATCGAACGCCCAGAGATTGCCGTGGCCGATTGAAAAGCTAGGCGCACGGTAGCCGCGCACCGCAACCCCGGCCGTGTCTTCGAGCAAGTGTTTGGCGGCGCGGATGTCATTGTCAAACTCTGCCGGCAATTGGTCGGACGCGCGCAGATGCGCCTGACCATGGCTCGCGACCTCATGACCCTGTGAGCTGATGTCCCGCACAAGTCGCGGATATCGCTGCGCCAGCCAGCCCAGAGTGAAAAACGTGGCCTTCGCGCCGCTTTGATTCAATAGATCGAGTATCCGATCGATGTTACGTTCGATGCGGCACGGTGTGATCTCCCAAGCGCTACGCTCAATGTGAGGCGCGAATGCAGAGACCTGAAAATAATCCTCGACGTCTATCGTCAACGCATTCGCGATTCGATCAGCTTTGGCCTCCTGGTTCATGAGTTCGCTGCGAGCACGAGGACTCGAATCGAAAGCCGATCGAGCTTGAACCTCATTAGGCATGTCGCCTCTCGGCATGCGTGGGCAGCGATGCGGCACGCCCCAGCGTTGAATACACCGGGGCGTAGCGGGCAACGCTCCCCGCCCATGACCGCTCGGTCTCGACGAACCGCCTTCCGCAGCTTCGCATTGCTTCCCAGTTCTGCGGAGAACCCAGCAGATCGATAACGGTTTCCGCCAGCGCCTCAATCGAGCCAGCAGTGAAAAGTCTTCCGGTCTGCCGATCGCGAATCAACTCTCTATGGCCACCAACGTTGGAGGCGACTAGCAGTCGGCGCCGGGCCATTGCCTCGAGGGGTTTTAATGGCGTCACGGTTTCCGTAAGCCGCATGGACAGTCTCGGATAGACCAGCACATCAATCAGGTCGTAGTAGCGTTCAACATCCGCGTGTGGCACGCGACCGCGAAAGATCACCCACTGTTCAACTCGAAGCTGCTTGGCGATTTTCTTCAACTCCTCTTCTTGTGGTCCGCCGCCAACCAGCAACAGGCATATTTCAGGTACTCGCGCAGCAATTGTCGGCAAGGCTGAGAGGAGTAAGGAAAGGCCTTCATAAGCGTAGAAAGAACCGATAAAACCCAGAACGCGTTTGCCCTGCAAACCGAGTTGTTGGGCCAAGTCGGTGCTGTCCGCAATAGGTCCCGAAAACTTTTCGACGTCCACCGCGTTCGGTATGACGGTGATCCGGTTCGCAGGGACTTGGCGCGCGATGATTTCGCTGCGCAGTCCCTCGCAAATTGTTGTCACCGCATCTGCACGCCGCAATACATACGTTTCGAGAGCCCGCGTGGCTCGGTAGCGCCATCCATCCTCCCGCGTAGTCCCGTGGTCGACGGCGGCGTCTTCCCAGAATGCCCGTACTTCGTACACCACCGGGATTCCCAGCTTGCGGCCAACGCGCAGCGTGGGCACGCCGTTAAGCACCGGTGAGTGAGCGTGCAAAATGTTCGGACGCACCTGACGACACACATCGAGCAAACGCCGTTCGAGGGCCCGCATAAGCAGCAGCTCGCGCACTACCGGCAAAGCACTGACACCCACGGGGCGCCAGGGCGTGCGGTAGAAGTGCAGTCCGTCGACTTCTTCCGTGTCAGCCCCCGGTGCAGGCGCGCTGTGTTTAGGGCTGGTTATTTGGAACGTCTCCCAACCGCGGCGGCGTTGCTCGCGAATAATCGCCTGGCTACGAAACGTATATCCACTATGAAGCGGTAGCGAGTGATCGAAAACGTGCAATACGCGAGGCGTTACACGATCAGAGCCCGCCCCTCCTCTCTCAGCCTGCATTACGCTCATTGCGTCACACGAAGACCGTTGAACGACGCAAGCCAATGCGCCATATGATCAGCAATGCGGGGGCCTGCGCACCCGTCCCAGAATTCGGGAATCCGACCACGCTTGCCACCGGTCCGGATGACGTCGTCGACCGCCGCCAAGATGCGCTCCCGATCGACGCCCACCAGCGTATTCGTTCCTTCGTCCACCGTGATGGGTCGCTCGGTATTCGCGCGGATTGTCAGGCACGGCACTCCCAGTGAAGTCGTTTCTTCCTGTACACCGCCGGAATCCGTCAGAACGAGCGTGGCGTCGCGCATCAAACCAACCATTTCCAAGTAACCCTGCGGT
>DATLMT010000353.1:0-2115 GCA_035537135.1 Burkholderiaceae bacterium
AACACGCCTCCAACGGGCGCATAACCCGCAAGCGGACTGATCGATACCTGGCTGTATCCAACGCTGAACCACGGAAACGCGAAATCACCTTGATGGCGCAGCCAGTCGAATAGGATCCAAACGGGCGGCGCTAGCCAAAGCAACCGGCGCGCGCGCGCCGACTGTTTGCCTGCGACGCACGCGCCAACCACGGCGGTCGGCACAGTCAGCGCGCCGATCAGGACCGCAGGAAGAAGCGCTGCCGCGATTGGCGCTTGTTCCCGATCGAGCAGGTCAAACAGCCACGGCAAGCCGGTGCCGAAACTCGACAATCCAAATCCCACGCCAAGCACGAAGCCAATACTGCGACGCTTGGCAGCAGAAGCAGCACCAAGAAAAACTGCGATCGCTATCAGCGCGAGCGGGAATAGCCACTCGTATTCATGGGCGACTGCCAGCACCGCACCTGCCGCACAACTGACCGCGACCAATGAAAGCGACGTACGCCGCTGCGTTTCGATCAGCGTCAGTGCTGCAGGCCGCGCAAACCACGCGAGTTGCACGTCGGGCATCGTCGTACTCACAGGCGCCGCTTTCGCATCCGGAAGAGTCACCGCAAATGAGCTGAATGATTCTGCGATGTGCGCGCTTCGCCAACCCCTTGTGACCGCGACGGACTCGCTTGTCCACCCGGATCGCTTTGTCCATCGGCCGTGGAGGATGGCCACTGCACTCCACCACGCGTGCGTGAGTGTGATGTTGCTCCTTCGCGGTTGCGAGCGATTGTCGTGAACGGTGCTCTATCCGTCTAATTCGCACCGGCGGCACGTACAGCCGCGCAATCAATCAACCGATCGGAGGTAACACCATGCAGTTAGTCAATCGTTTGCAGTCGGCCGTCGAGCGCGGCAAAAAGCGCGCCAAACAGCGCGGCCAGGGTATGACCGAGTACATCATCATCGTTGCTTTGATCGCGATCGCCGCTATCGCCGTCTACGGGTACTTTGGGAACACGGTTCGTAACCAAACCGCCGCAATCGCGAACGAGTTGGCCGGAAATGACGGCACGGCGGCGCGCGGTGCTGCTGCAGCCGCTGCCACCACAGCGGAGTCCACCGCGGTCGTCAAGCGCAATCTGGAGGACTTCACGGGTAACAAAACCAAGTAACCGCTAAGCGGCCATGCCAATTCGTTTGCCGTCAGCACAGCGCGTGTGCGCTTCGCTGCCTTTCTGTTCAGCGTTGCGTCACGCGCGGCTGCGGCTCGATCGGCACGGTTTGCCGCGTGGCCAGTCGATGACCGAATACCTGGTGGCCTTAGCCGTGTTGGTTGCCGTCCTCGCCAGCGCGAACGCCGGTGATCCTTCGGCGTTTCAGTTACTTCTGGATTCTGTTCGGACGGGTTGGACGCGCTTGCTGTCTGCACTTGCACTACCCGTTTGATGCAATTTCGCCAAATCGCCGGAGAACTTCCATGAGAACGCTCAGAGTTAACAAGACCTGGATCGTGCTCGGTGTAGCGCTGCTTGTCGGCGGCGGCGCCGCGTACATGGCCAATACCTACCTGCGCGCTCAAGTCGAGGAGATCGAGGCACGCGGCAAAGGCGAGAGCGTAAAGCTGGTCGTCGCGAAGCAAGACTTGCCGAAGGGCGCAGCGCTCGGTGCCGACACGCTTGCAGTGCGCAGCGTGCCGCGCGAATGGGCGCATTCCAACGCCGTAACGCCGGAGCAGTTCGCACGCATCGAGCGCGGTGCACTTGCCTATCCGGCCAAGCGCGGCGAGCCAGTTTTGTGGTCGCAACTTGAAGGTGACAAAGTGCCCACATTCTCGGCTCGCGTCGGTGCAGGTCGGCGTGCAGTCACGGTGCCGGTCGATGAGATCAGCTCAATCTCGGGCCTGGTTGAGCCCGGGGACCGGATCGACGTCATGGTGACCGTTCGCCGCGACAACCGGCAGCTCGCATTCGTGTTGATGCAAAGCGTCCCCGTACTGGCGACCGGAACCAAGGTCGAGCAGGGGGCAGACGGACAAAACAGTTCGCGCCGCACCTTCACCACAATCACGCTCGATGTGAGCGCCGAGCAGGCGCGGCAGGTAATCGCTGCGCGCGAGATCGGCAAGATCACCGCACTGTTA
>DATLMT010000354.1:0-22782 GCA_035537135.1 Burkholderiaceae bacterium
AACAGTGCACTCCGAATCGCACCTCCTGCATCGTCAGCTGCGCGGCAACTATCCGGTTGCCCTCAGCGCTCAGGGTTGCTGGATCACCGATAGCACTGGCAAGGAATATCTGGACGCGTCCGGTGGCGCTGCAGTGTCGTGCCTCGGCCACGGTCATCCGGACGTGCTGGCTGCGATGCATAGCCAGATTGATCGCATCGCGTACGCGCATACAAGTTTTTTTTCGACCGAAGTGGCGGAGCAATTGGCGGATATGCTGATCGCATCTGCGCCTGCGGAAGTTTCACACGCCTATCTCGTGTCAGGCGGCTCAGAGGCGATGGAAGCCGCGCTGAAGCTCGCGCGCCAGTATTTCGTCGAGAAAGGAGAGCCGCAGCGCGCCCGCTTTATAGCCCGCCGTAATAGTTATCACGGCAACACGCTTGGAGCGCTCGCAGTCGGCGGCAATCAGTGGCGTCGGCGCCAATTCGCGCCGCTGCTGATTGCCGTCGAGCATGTCGCACCGACGGACGCATATCGCGATCAGCGGGCAGGCGAATCGGCGGAACAATACGGCGAGCGCCTTGCGCAGGAGCTGCAAGCCACGGTCGAGCGGGTCGGCAGCGAAAACGTTATAGCTTTCGTTGCGGAAACCGTGGGGGGTGCCACCAGCGGTGCACTGACTGCGCCGCCCGGATACTTCAAGCGCGTGCGCGAGATCTGCGACCGGCACGGCATGTTGCTGATCCTCGATGAGGTGATGTGTGGCATGGGACGAACCGGCACGTTGCACGCGTGCGAGCAGGAAGGCGTCGCTCCGGATTTGATGGCCATCGCAAAAGGGCTGGGCGGCGGTTATCAACCGGTCGGTGCGGTATTGATTGGCTCCAAAGTAATCGATGCGATCGGCGCCGGCTCTGGATTCTTTCAACATGGCCACACTTATATCGGCCACCCGGTAGCGTGCGCAGCGGCGCTAGCGGTTCAGCAGGTATTCGCGCGCGACAAACTGATCGAGCGCTGCGCACAACAAGGGGCACGCTTGGGCGTGCGACTGAGCGAAGCCTTCCGCGATCATCCGAACGTCGGCGATGTGCGTGGGCGCGGACTGTTTCAGGCAATCGAGCTGGTCGCCGATCGTGCGACCAAGCAGCCTTTTGATCCGGCGCTGAAGTTGCATTCCAAGGTAAAGAAAGCCGCAATGGAGGCCGGGCTGCTTTGCTACACAATGGGAGGAACGATCGACGGCGCGTGCGGCGATCACGTGCTGCTCGCGCCGCCGTTCATCATCTCCGATGCCGAACTCGATCAGTTGATCGAGCGCCTCGCCGTCGCAGTGAGCCAGGCGGCGCATGCCGTGATCCGAGGAGGTCGTTCATAAGCGCCGCCTCGGACCTGAAGAAAGCGCTATCTCGCTCAAGATATTGCGCAGGCTGCCGAAGGTGTCGTGATGCAGCGCCTCGACTTAGGACCATCCGCCCTTTTCGGCCTTTCCGCCCCCAATGGCGAATTGCTTCTGTCGGAGCTGATCAGCGCGCTTAGCCACGCCCTTGACATCACTGAAGGCCAGCCCAAAGGCCATTGCATACGGTGCTGCTGGATCGGTATGCACATCGGACGGGAAATCGGCCTCGGTGAGCGCGAGCGGTGGGAGCTCTACTACACGCTGCTGCTGAAGGATCTCGGATGCAGCAGTAACGCCGCGCGCATTTGCGAGCTCTATCTGACGGACGATTTGCGGTTCAAGCATGACTTCAAAACGGTTGACGACAGCTTGCCGTCGGTGCTTCGCTTCGTTTTCAGCCACACCGGACTCAGGGCCGGAATGTCCGATCGTTTAGGCGCGATCGCGAACATCATGCGTAACGGTTCGCAGATCGCGCACGAGCTGATACAAACTCGGTGTCAGCGCGGCGCCGACATCGCGCGTCAGCTGCGCTTTCCGGACCCGGTGGCCGACGGCATCCACGCGCTCGACGAGCACTGGAACGGCAGGGGCAAGCCACAGGGTTTAAGAGCCGATAGCATCCCGATTTACGCGCGGATCGCGTTGCTGTCGCAGGTCATCGATGTCTTCCGAACGTCAGACGGGCCCGACGCTGCGATGCGTGAAGCTCGCGCCAGGGCCGGGCAGTGGTTTGACCCGGCGTTGGTGGACGCATTCGATCGCGTGGCACGCAATGCGACCTTCTGGGCGATGCTCGAATCGCCTTCGCTTGACCGTGAAGTGTTGGCGCTGGAGCCCGGGAGGTTTCGGCTGCCGCTTGATGATGACTACCTCGATGACATCGCCGCTGCGTTCGGCCAGGTCGTCGATTCTAAGAGCCCGTTCACCAGCGGTCACAGCGAGCGGGTTGCAGTGTTCGCGGAAGAAATCGGTACCGCGCTCGGCTTGTCGTCAGCGCGCCGTCGCTGGCTTAAGCGCGGCGCGTTGCTGCACGACGTGGGAAAGCTTGGCGTGAGCAATGCGGTACTCGACAAGCCAGGCAAGCTCGACGCCGCCGAGTGGGAAGCGGTGAAACGGCATTCGATGTACACGGAGGAAATTTTGTCTCGCATCGGTGCCCTTGGCGATCTCGCGCGCGTCGCCGCGGCTCACCACGAACGGCTGGACGGTACAGGGTATCCCCGGGGCCTCAGCGCCGACGCGATTGCGATTGAGACGCGAATCATTACCACAGCCGACATCTTCGATGCCATCTCGGCAGATCGGCCATATCGAAAAGCAGTGCCGATACCCCAAACCTTGGAAATGATGGCCGAGAGCGTCGGGACGGCGATCGACCCGTTGTGTTTCGAGGCGTTAAAAGAGGTCTTGGCCGTTTCAAGCTGACCCGTCTTGCGCCCCATGCGCGCCCCGAGTAACGTGGCTCTTCCTCGCGGGGAACACAAGGAGACGGTCAATGAAGTTCAGAATTTCAATGGTCGCGGCTGCATTTGCGGCGACGTTCGCAACGACAACGATACTGTCGGGCGTTGCCAGCGCGCAGCAGCAGCAGCGCTTTATCACGATTGGTACGGGCGGCGTGACCGGCGTTTACTACCCGGCCGGCGGTGCGATATGCCGGATCGTCAATCGTGATCGTGCGAAGACCGGTTTGCGCTGCTCAGTCGAGTCGACCGGCGGCTCGGTCGCCAACGTGAATCTGCTGAAGTCGGGAGAGCTCGAGTTCGGCGTTGCTCAATCAGACGTTCAATTTCTGGCGTCGAAAGGACAGGGAGCGTTCCAGAAAGACGGTGCAGTCAGCGATTTGCGCGCAGTGTTCGCGCTGCACCCAGAGCCGTTCACCGTCCTTGCACGCAAGGAATCGAACATCTCCAAATTCGATGACTTCAAAGGCAAGCGCTTCAATGTCGGCAATCCGGGATCGGGTACGCGCTCGTCGATGGAAGAGCTGATCGGCGCGATGGGCTGGAAGATGGGCGACTTTTCGCTCGCATCCGAGCTGCGTCCCGATGAGCACGGTTCGGCATTGTGCGACGGCAAGATCGACGGCTTTTTCTACGGCGTCGGCCATCCGTCGGCCAACATTCAGGATCCGACCACCATCTGCGGGGCGAAGCTGATCTCGCTGACCGGGGCAGCTGTCGACAAGCTGGTCAAGGAAAAGCCGTATTACGCGGTCGCCACTATTCCCGGTGGTATGTATCCCAACAATCCGAACCCCACCACGACGTTCGGTGTGCAGGCGACAGTAGTGTCGTCGGCGAAAGTGCCTGCCGATGTGGTGTACACGGTTACCAAGGCCGTATTCGAAAATCTCGACGAATTTAAGAAGCTGCATCCGGCGCTAGCGAATTTGAATCCCCAAGACATGATCAAAAATGGACTTTCGGCGCCATTGCACGACGGCGCAGTGCGCTACTACAAGGAAAAAGGCTGGATGAAATAGAGCGTTAGTCCGATTGCCAGCATTGACGGGCGGCCCAGACCGCCCGTCTGCGCTTAACGGGACTGATGGCAAACAACACGCTCGATAACAATGTCGCGCCAACTGCAGAAGTGCAATTGGGCGAAGTGGATCAAGTCAAGCAGCTCGTTGTCGACGCTGACCTAGGCGGCCGCGCCACTGTCGGCATTCACGGCAAGGTGATGCTCGGTGTCGGCCTTGCGTGGGTCATTTTCCAGCTTTGGTACGCATCGCCCCTGCCCTTCACGCTGCGCTTTGGCGTTTTCAACGACACGGAAGCGCGCTCGATTCATTTAGCAACTGGATTGTTCCTCGCGTTTCTCGCCTTTCCGGCGAGCAGACGCTCCCCGCGCGACAAAGTACCCGCGCTTGATTGGATATTCGCGTTCGCCGCCGCATTTACCGGCGGCTACTTGTATTTGTTCTATAACGAGTTGGCTACTCGGCCGGGTGCACCGACGCAGTTTGATGTCGCTGTCGGAGTCGCCGGGATTCTGCTGTTACTGGAAGCGACACGGCGCGCGGTTGGTCTGCCGATGGCGGTTCTCGCGGTCATTTTCCTCGGCTATGTGCTGGCCGGGGCGTATCTGCCCGATGTGGTCGCACACAAGGGCGCGTCGGTGGCCCGCATGGTCTCGCACATGTGGCTCGTCACCGAAGGGGTGTACGGCATCGCGCTTGGAGTGTCGGTGGCGTTCATCTTCGTCTTTGTGTTGTTCGGTACTTTGCTTGACCGTGCCGGCGGCGGCAACTACATGATGCAGGTGAGCTTCGCACTGCTCGGACACATGCGCGGCGGGCCGGCAAAAGTTGCAGTGGTGTCGTCGGCACTGAACGGACTGATATCCGGCTCGTCGGTCAGCAACGTTGTCTCGGGCGGCATCTTCACGATTCCGCTAATGAAAAAGGCGGGTTACGGCGGCGTCAAAGCGGCGGCGATCGAAACAGCGTCGTCCGTCAACGGCCAGATCATGCCGCCGGTGATGGGCGCCGCCGCATTCCTAATGGTCGAGTATGTCGGCATTCCATATTCGGACATCATCCGGCACGCCTTCATCCCGGCGGTGATCAGCTACATCGCGCTGTTCTACATAGTGCACCTCGAAGCGATGCGGCTCGGCATGGAGCCGATGGCAAAGGTGCGCGGCCGCACCTTCAGCGCGGCGCTGCTGTCATGGTCGCTCGGACTTGCGGGGACGATCGCTGCGCTCGGTGTGATCTATTACGTCGCGATCGGCGCGCAGATGGCCTTTGGCGCGGCTGCCCCGTGGATCCTCGGTGCATTGCTGATTGCGCTTTACCTCTACAGCACATGGATAGCGGCGCACGAGCCCGATCTGCCGGTTGATATTGACATCAACAATCCCGTTCTGCCTCCGGCCTGGCCCACCGTGAAAGCGGGAATGCACTTTCTGATTCCGATTGGGGTATTGCTCTGGTGCCTGATGGTCGAGGAGTTGTCGCCCGGGTTGTCAGCCTTCTACGCGATCGTCGCGCAAGTCATCTTGATGACGACGCAGCGCCCTTTAATTGAATTGTTCCGTGGCAAGAAGAGCTTCGGCGCCGAATTCAAGCGCGGCCTGGTAGAGGTAGTCAATGGCTGCAATGACGGCGCACGCAATATGATCGGCATCGCGGTCGCGACTGGTTGCGCTGGCCTGATCGTCGGCGCGATCACGCTGACCGGCCTGGGATTGCGGATGACCGATTTCGTCGAGTTCGTATCGGGCGGCAACGTGATGGTGATGCTGCTGTTCACCGCGTTTGTATGTCTCGTGCTCGGTATGGGTGTGCCGACTACGGCAAACTACATTTTGGTTGCAACGCTGATGGCGCCCGTGATTGTCGAGCTCGGCGCGCAGTCCGGTTTGGTAATTCCGCTGATTGCGGTGCACCTATTTGTTTTTTACTACGGCATCATGGGCGACATCACGCCGCCGGTGGGGCTCGCCAGCTTCGCGGCTGCCGCGATCGCGAAGGAAGATCCGATCCAGGTTGGCATTCAAGGCTCCGTGTATGCACTGCGCACCGTGCTGTTGCCCTTTATCTGGATCTTCAACCCAGCGCTGTTGTTGATCGACATTCACGGGTGGTGGGAAGCGTCCCTGGTCGCAGCAGCCGCGACCATCGCATCATTGACGTTTGCTGCTGCCACGCTTGGCTGGTTTCGTATCAAGTGCCGCTGGTGGGAAGTCGTGTTGTTATTGATTGCCACATTCGTCTTGTTCCGGCCGGACTGGTTCGCGGACCGCATCGCACCTGAATACACGGACGCGCCGGCTTCGAAGTTCTACGAAGTTGCGAGCCGGCTTGACGCTGGCGACCGGCTGGTGTTCGTGATCAAGGGCCAGACGCTTGAGGGGGAAGATCTGAATAAGACGGTCGCCGTACAACTCGGTCCGCGAACTGGCGACGGGAAAAACCCGGCGGTCGATGCTCGTACGCGCCTGGCAGATGCGGGGCTAAGCGTCAGTGGAGTCGGAGACCTATTGCAGGTAGGCGCAGTACGTTTCGGCAGCCGCGCCGCGAAGGCGCGGATCGAACAGGGCTATGACATCGTGTCTGTCAAGGTGCCAAACGAACGTATCAGCGCGCACTGGTTTTATTTACCGGGGCTGGCCATCGCGATATTTGTCTGGCTGATCCAGGGCAGGCGCGTTCAGCGGCGGGCATCAGCGCAGTCTGTGTGAAGCCAGCGCGTCCGCAAGCCCTCGAGGTCTACAGTTGCGCCTCATCACGAAAGTTTTCATGGCTACTCGTAGAAAGCGCGCCAAATTGTCGCTGGCGGTGAAGGCGGCTGAACTTGCATTTGCGGCACCCCAAGTCGTCGCACACCGCGTTACGCGAATGGCGCTCTCGGGCCGTACGCTTTCCGCACGCGACAGCGAGGAATTCGCGTTGATGGTTGCCGAGAAAAACGCAGCGTTTGTTGAGTCCTGGAACGCAATGGCTGCGCAGGCTGTCCTTGCAAACCAAGCGCTTGGAACCGCATTCTTCAAGTCATTTATGGGCGCCGCTAGCGGTAGAAAGCCATCTGCCGCTCGATCGGCAGCACAGATTCAGCGCGCTGCGCTGGGCGTCCTGGGCAAGGGGATTGCGCCCGTGCATCGCAAAGCGGTTGCCAACGCAAAGCGTCTAGGTCGCACAAAGCTGCTGTAAGGAGAAATCGTGACAAGCAATCCTGTAGGTTGGTTTGAAATCTATGTGCAGGACATAAACCGCGCCAAAGCGTTTTATCAATCGGTCTTGAAGAATCAGTTTCAGAAACTGGAGAGCCCGGGCATCGAGATGTGGGCGTTTTCAATGCAGCCGGGGGCAAAGGGTGCGTCGGGCGCTCTAGTCCGCATGGAAGGCTTCCCGTCAGGGGGCAACAGTACGATCGTGTATTTCACCTGCGACGATTGCTCGGTCGAGGCAAAACGCGCATCAGCGCACGGCGGCAAGATTTTCAAGGAAAAATTTTCAATCGGCGCGTACGGCTTCATCGCCTTGGTGACCGATACCGAAGGAAACATGATCGGCTTGCACTCAATGAAGTAGACGCGCGCTTGCATCGGCTAGTGAAGACATTTGCCAGGTCTGTGCACCGTCTGCATCGGCTTGATGACGCGCAAATCCATCAGCTCGCTGACGTGCTGAGAGATTGCGTCGACGGTGGCGCGTCGGTGAGTTTCATGCACCCGCTGACAAACGAGCGCGCCGTTGCATTCTGGCGTGGCGTCGCAAACAGTGTCGCGGCCGACGAACGTGCCTTGTTGGTCGCTGAAGATGAGCTCGGAATCTGCGGCACCGTGCACCTCGTGCTTAGCCAGCCCGAAAATCAACCGCACCGCGCCGAGCTGTCAAAAATGCTGGTGCATCGACGCGCTCGCTGCCAAGGCGTCGGAGCGGCGTTATTGCAAGCTGCCGAAGATATGGCGCGGGAGTGCGGCAAGTCGCTTCTCGTCCTCGACACCGCTAGTGGTGAGGCCGAGCGTCTGTACGAGCGCCAGGGCTGGACGCGTGTGGGCGTGATTCCAGGGTTTGCATTGCTGCCGCAGGGTGGGCTTTGCGCCACTACGCTGTACTACCGCGACCTCGGCGTTTCGCCGGCGCAACACTGACTCTGCGCATTGCAGCGCGTACGATGCACATGATGCTGAAGATCGATAGTGCGCAGGTAGAGACGGTTGCCAAGGAGCTTTACGTGCGCGCGTTGAAGCAGTTGCCGCCGGATATCAAGGCGGGATTCGCGCGGCTGTCGGCGACCGAAACTGACCCTACCGGCCAGCGCGTTCTGGGCACTATGGTGTCGAACATTGCGGTTGCGGAGCGCACCGATAACCTTTTGTGCCAGGACACGGGCATTCCAATTTACAAAGTGACGATCGGCCGTGACGTGATGGTCGACGGCGCGCAGCTGAAGCAGGCAATCAGGCGCGGTTGCGAACGCGCTACGCGCGAGCTGCCATTTCGATCGTCGATCGTGCACCCGATCACACGCATCAACGAGCAGACCTCGTGCGGGCCCGGAGTGCCGGTAATCCATTTCGATTTCGATGCAAGCGACGAGCTGTCGATCGAGATGATTCCCAAAGGCTCGGGATCGGAGAACAACTCGTTCCTTAAGATGGCAATCCCGGCCGACGGTGTCGACGCGATCAAGACGTTCGTAATCGATTGCGTGCTGAATGCGGGTGGAAGAACCTGCCCGCCGACGATTGTCGGTGTCGGTATCGGCGGAACCGCCGATTTGTGTGTGCATCTGGCGAAGCGCGCCGCTGTACGACCGCTGGGATCAGCGTGCGGCGATCCTGAGGGAGCGAAGCTCGAAGCGGCGTTGAGTATCGCGGTAAATGCTCTGGGCGTGGGACCGCAGGGCCTCGGCGGCGACAGTACCGCCTTCGCAGTGCACGTCGAGCTGGCGGCCACACACATCACCATGAATCCAGTGGCCGTGAACATGCAGTGTCACTCTGCCCGGCGTGCGCGTGCGACTTTCAGTGCGCGCGGCGTCGAATACGGTTTCTAGCTTCAGCCATGGCGCATCACGAGCTTGCCATGCCGATCACCGAGCAGCAGGTACGCGCGCTACGCGCGAATGACACCGTCACTTTGCAGAAGACGCTGTTCGGCCTGCGCGATGCGACCTTGATTCATCTTTTCGATCGCCGCCGCACGACGCGCTTCGATCTGCGCGGCCACGCGGTGATTCATACTGCGCCCAACGTCAAGCAAGTGCCGCGCTCGGCCGAGCACCCCGCGGGATACGCGCCGCTGTGCGTCGGCACGACGACGTCGGCGCGGATGGAGCGCTTCACGCGCGACTTGATGGCGATGCATGGCGTGCGCATCATCATCGGCAAGGGCGGCATGGGCGCGCAGACATCGGCAGCATTTGCGGAATTGGGGGGTGCCTACCTCGCGATCGTCGGCGGAGCGGCGGCGCTCGAAACCACGTGGATCGAAAGCATCGAGGACGTCGACCTTGACGACCTGAATCCAGAATCGCTGTGGCGCTTCGCGATCCGCGACTTCGGGCCACTGCTGGTAGCGATGGATAGCCACGGTGCGAGCTTGCACGATGCGATCGCGAACGATGCGCAGGGACGACGCGCGGGAGTACTTCGATCACTCGGCGTAAAAACCTGAAGATCGGCGCCGAGTTCTAGCTTGCGCAGGCTGCAAACCGACATCCTGATTCTCGGCTCCGGCGGCGCGGGGCTGTTTGCCGCGTTGCATGCGAAGCAAGCCGCCCCTGAGCTTTCGGTCACGATTGCAGTCAAAGGCCTGCTCGGCAAATGCGGGTGCACCCGCATGGTTCAGGGCGGATACAACGTCGCGCTTGCCGCCGATGATTCGGTTGAACGCCACTTCATGGACACGATCGAGGGCGGGGCGTGGCTATCCAATCAGGATCTCGCGTGGACACTCGTATCCACAGCGCTCGAGCGCGTTCGCGAACTCGAGAACGAGTTGGGCTGCCTGTTCGATCGCAACCCCGACGGCACGATTCATCAGAAGGCATTTGCCGGGCAAACGTTCGATCGCACAGTGCACAAGGGCGATCTGACCGGCATCGAGATCATCAACCGGCTCGCCGAGCAGGTATGGGCGCGCGACATTGTGCGGCTCGAGGAACACCGCGCGATCGAGTTGATCAAGACTCCAGAGGGCGATGCGATCGCCGGCGTGCTCCACATCGATATGCGCACGGGCGAGTTTGTATTCGTGCAGGCGCGCGCGGTGCTGCTTGCAACAGGCGGCGGGCCGACGATGTACAAATATCACACACCGTCCGGCGACAAGAGCTGCGACGGGTTGGCGATGGCGCTGCGAGCGGGCCTGACATTGCGCGATATGGAGATGGTGCAGTTTCATCCGACGGGATTGCTTGCAGGCAGCGACACGCGAATGACCGGCACGGTGCTGGAAGAAGGATTGCGCGGTGCCGGTGGGTACCTGCTGAACGGCGCGCGCGAACGTTTCATGCTGCAGCACGACACTCGCGCAGAGCGAGCGACGCGAGACATCGTGTCGCGCGCGATCTTTGCAGAGATGCGTGCCGGCAATACCACACCGAACGGTGGCGTGTATCTGACGCTAAGCCACCTTGGCCCGGCCCAAGTGCGCACGGCGTTCAAGGGCATGGTCGAGCGTTGCGCTGATTGCGGTTTCGATCTGGCCAGTGGAATGGTTGAAGTCGTGCCGACTGCGCATTACATGATGGGCGGCGTGCTGTTCGACGGCGATTGCCAAACATCGCTGCGTGGGCTGTTTGCGGCCGGCGAAGACACCGGGGGAGTCCACGGCGCGAATCGCCTCGGCGGGAACGGCGTTGCGAATTCAACGGTGTTCGGCGGTATTGCCGGCGACACGATGGCTGCCTGGGTGCATACAGAAGGCGCATGGCGTGCACCCGATGAAGCAGCGCTGCAACAATCGGTGGCGATTGCCGAGATGCCGTTCGGTGAAAGGCCGGGCGACGTGGAGGAAATTCGCGAAGGGTTGCTCGAATGCATGTGGGAGGACGTCGGCATCGTGCGCGACGCTGCAGGATTAGCGCGCGCTGACCGACGTTTAAATGAGCTCGACGCCCGGCTGAACACGATTGGAATGGCGAGCCAGGAGCGCGCGTTCAATCTGACGTGGCACGACTGGCTGAACTTGTCCAACTTAATACTTGTTAGTCGATCGATCCGCAGCGCCGCCGCGAAGCGCGAGGAGTCACGCGGAGCACACTTTCGTCAGGACTTTCCACAGCGCGGCGCGTTGGAAAAGTCTTCGTATGTCACCGTACGCTGGGACGGTCAACACCGCGAATTTCAACTCGGCGAGCAACCGGTGCGCTTTTCGCGCATTAGACCCGGCGAGACGTTGTTGAAGCCATGATCGTCATCAGCGAGTTCATGGACGAATCATCCGTCGCGTCATTGCGTGCGGATTTCGACGTTCATCACGAGTCATCGCTGGTCGATCGGCCGGCGGAGTTGAACGCGGCGATGCAATCTGCTGTTGCATTGATCGTGCGTAATCGAACGCAGGTCGACGCTGCATTGATTGCAAGTGCGCCAAGATTGAAGATCGTGGGCCGACTGGGTGTCGGGCTCGACAACATCGACACGGCCGCGTGTGCGGCGCGCAGCATCGAAGTCATTGCCGCAACCGGTGCCAACGCCGTGTCGGTCGCCGAATACGTCGTCACCACGGCAATGATGCTGTTGCGCGGCGTTTATGGGTCATCGGCTGCGGTTGCTGCTGGCGCGTGGCCGCGTGCCCAACTGTCGCAGGGCAAAGAAATGCGCGGCAAGACACTCGGACTGATCGGGTTCGGATCGATCGGCCGCGTGACCGCGCGACTTGCGCACAACCTTGGCATGCAGGTCGTTGCTCACGATCCACTGGTTGCAGCCGACGACGCGGCATGGCGCGAGCATGGCGTTGAGCACCGCAGCCTCGAGACGCTGCTGGCACAGGCCGACGTGGTCTCGTTGCACGTGCCGCTGGGTGCGCTGACGCGCGGCATGCTTGATGCCTCACGTATCGCTTTGATGAAGCGGGGCGCGATTTTGATTAATACCGCACGCGGTGGCGTCGTCGACGAAATTGCGTTGATCGAGGCTTTGCGCACGGGCGCGCTTGGCGGTGCGGCGCTCGATGTGTTCGAGAGCGAGCCGCTAGCTGCAAGACCGACATGGGGTGACGTTCCCAATCTGATTCTGACGCCGCACGTGGCCGGAGTGACGGCGGAATCGAACGTGCGTGTCAGCCAGATGATTGCGCAGCGAGTCGCCGCAGCGTTGCACAAGTGAGCGCGCGATGACGACTGTTTCGCTGCAACGACTCGACTCGCTGATCGAACATGCGCTTGCCCGCGCCGGCGCCAGCCCTGCAATGGCGTCAGCAACAGCACGTGCATTGGTGTCCGCGGAAGCGCAGGGTTTGACTTCGCACGGCGCTGCGCGCGTCGCGCAATATGTAGCTCACTTGAAGAACGGCCGTGCCAATGGACAAGCTCTGCCGCGCATCATCAGAGAAAAACCGGCAGCATGCTTGATCGATGGCGAAAACGGGTTGGCGTTTCCGGCGTGCGAACTCGCAGTCAACGAGGCCACCAACCGAGCGCACGGGCAAGGCATTGGGTTCGCGGCGGTGACGAACAGTCATCACTTCGGCGTGGCCGCCTATCACCTGGCTTCAGTGGCTGCGCAGTCGATGGTCGGGCTCGCATTCAGCAATTCACCGGCGGCGATGCCCGCTTGGAACGGATCGCGTGCGCTCTTCGGTACCAATCCGATCGCTGCGGTATTCCCGCGCAGCAATGCAGCACCATTGACGATCGATCTGTCGCTCTCCGAGGTCGCGCGTGGAAAGGTCATGGTCGCGGCACAACAAGGCAAGCCCATTCCGCTTGGGTGGGCGCTCGACCGCGCGGGAAAGCCGACGACCGACGCCAAGGCCGCGCTGGACGGGTTGATGCTTCCCGCCGGGGGCGTCAAGGGCGCGATGCTTGCGCTAGTGGTCGAGCTCCTTTGCGTCTCGTTGACCGGCGCGCACTTCGGCTACGAGGCCGATTCGTTTTTCGTCGACGAAGGCAACCAGCCGCGACTGGGCCAGGTATTTCTGGTCATCGATCCTGCAGCCCTCGCGGGAACCGACGTATATTGCTCGCGAGTCGAAGCGCTGATCCACGTAATGTGTGCCGACCCGGAGGTGCGATTGCCGGGGCAAAGGAGGGCGGAACTTGCGCAGCGGGCGATCACCGACGGCGTCGAAATCGCGGAAGCATTGTTCGCGCGGCTGATTGCGTTGGCTGGATCTGAAGCGACGTCGACGTAGTTGCGTTTACTCCCTTAAGTCGAAGTGGGTCAGTCGCTCATATCGAAGCGAGCGCACATGCGAGATCGCGCTGCAGGTCATCGACGTTCTCGACGCCGACCGACAGACGGACCAGAGAATCGCCGATGCCGAGCGTCGCACGCTGCGGTTGCGGGATCGTGGCGTGCGTCATGATCGCCGGATGCTCGATCAAGCTTTCGACGCCGCCAAGGCTTTCGGCGAGTGCGAAGATCTCGCAGCGCTCGAGGAAGCGGCGCGTACCCGCGAGGTCGGTGTCGAGATCAATCGAGATCATTCCGCCGTAGCCGTGCATCTGTTTGCGTGCCAGCGAGTGTTGCGCGTGCGACCGCAAGCCGGGATAGCGGACACGCTTCACCTTCGGCTGCGCGTCGAGCCATTGCGCAAGCGCTAGCGCGTTCTCGCAGTGGCGCTGCATCCGCAGTGCGAGTGTCTTGATTCCACGCAGCGTCAGGAAGCTGTCGAACGGTCCCGCGATAGAACCGACGGCGTTCTGCAAAAAGCCAAGCTGCTCGCGCAGCGGCGTGAGGCGCTCGTCGCTGGAAACGACAGCAACGCCGCCGATGATGTCCGAGTGCCCGTTCAGATATTTCGTCGTCGAGTGCACGGCAATATCGAAGCCGAGCTCGAGCGGCCTCTGCACCCAGGGACTTGCGAACGTGTTGTCGGCGACGGCGACGATATCGCGCGCACGACACAGCTTCGCAATCGCTTCAAGATCGGCAAGCTTCAGCGTGGGATTGCTAGGCGTTTCAACCCAGACCATCTTCGTCTCGGGCCGCAGTGCCGCCGATAGCTGATCGAGATCCGACATATCGACGAACGTGAACGTGTGTCCTGCGCTGCGCTTGCGAACGCGATCGAATAGTCGAAACGTGCCGCCGTACAAATCGTCGCCGGCCACGATGTGCGCGCCGGAGTTTAAAGTTTCGAGCACGGTCCCGATCGCCGCCATGCCGGAGGCAAATGCATATGCCTGCGCGCCGCTTTCGAGATCGGCGACGCAGCGCTCGAGGGCCCAGCGCGTTGGATTGTGCGAGCGGCCGTAATCGAGCCCTTTATGCACGCCGGGGCTTTGCTGCACGAATGTGGATGTGGCGTAAATCGGCGGCATGATCGCCCCGGTCGACGGGTCGGGCGATTGGCCTGCGTGAATCACTCTTGTGGCGAAATCCTGTTTGTCGCTCATGTCAGTTTCTTGCGGAGATGATTTAATAGATCGAATCGCGTGACGAGACCATAGAACTGCTTGTCATCCGCAATGATTGCGACGAGACCGCGATCCAGAATCTCCCGCAGTGTCTCA
The DNA here is from genome assembly GCA_035537135.1 of Burkholderiaceae bacterium. Taxonomy (GTDB): domain Bacteria; phylum Pseudomonadota; class Gammaproteobacteria; order Burkholderiales; family Burkholderiaceae_F; genus JACCZX01. The sequence goes on from DATLMT010000354.1 coordinate 14,533, forward strand.
AGGCTTGCATCGGGCCGCACGGTATCGAGTTTCTTCGTCATCGCTTCGCTGACGGGCGAATTAAAGCGCACAGCATCGTCGTGCACCGTCAGCAGCAAATCGGATTCGTCGATCACTCCCAGTAGCTTCTTCTGATCGAGCACTGGAACTTGCGACACTTCCGCCAGCCGCATCCGTTGAAACGCGGTCATCAATGTGTCGCTCGGTCCAACGGCAACAACCGCGCCTTCGTCGAAGCGGCGCGCGATCAAATCGCGCAGGTCGCCGAGGCGGGCACGCTTCAGCAGACCCTGATCGATCATCCATTGATCGTTGTAGACCTTCGACAGGTAGCGCGTGCCGGTGTCGCATACGAAGCTGACCACCCGCTTCGCTGTGGACTGTTCGCGGCAGTACCGCAGCGCCGCGGCGAGTAAGGTGCCGGTCGACGAGCCGCCAGAAATTCCCTCAGCGCGCAGCAGAGCGCGCGCAGTCGCGAAGCTTTCCTCGTCGTCAATCGAATACGCATGCTTGACACCGCTGAAGTCGGCGATGGATGGAATGAAGTCTTCGCCGATTCCCTCCACTGCCCACGAGCCCGCAGTTCCCATCTCGCCTGTCTTGATGTAATCGGCGAGGATCGAGCCCGCAGGATCGGCCAGCACGAATTCGACCGCGGGCGCCACCTTGCGGAAGTAGCGCGTCAAGCCGGTCATCGTCCCCGCAGATCCGACGCCGACGACGATTGCATCGAGTCGGTGCTCGCACTGCCTCCAGATCTCCGGCCCGGTGGTCTGTTCGTGTGCGTCCGGGTTGTCCGGATTACCGAACTGATTCGCAAAGAACGCGCCGGGAATTTCGGCCGCGATCCGGGCGGCTGCGTCCTGGTAGTACTCGGGATGCCCTTTGCCGACGTCTGATCGTGTCACGTTTACTTCGGCGCCCAGTGCCTTCAAGTGCAGAACTTTCTCGCTCGACATCTTGTCCGGAACGACGAGCACCACGCGATAGCCTTTCGCGCGTGCCACCAGCGCGAGTCCTAACCCGGTGTTGCCTGCGGTCGCCTCGACGACCGTGCCGCCGGCTTTCAGTTCGCCGCGCCGCTCCGCGCCCTCGATCATCGAGCGGCCGATGCGGTCCTTGATCGAGCCGCCCGGATTTTGCGATTCGAGCTTCAGAAACAACGTGCACGGCCCCGTGTCGAGCCGGGTCACCTCGATCATCGGCGTGTTGCCGATCAGACCGAGCACCGCCGGCGCAGCGTGCGTGGGTTTCGAATCCGGATTCGAATCCTTCAGCGAGATATCTGGTGCCATTTCGTAATTGTGCTCTCGCGTCGTCCGTTCACGCGCGTTTCACACATGTTTCATTCCACTCTGCACAATGGGGGCATCACCGGAGAACCGTCTATGCGAATTCGTAACGTTGCCGTCGTCTTGTTGTTGTCGTTGGTCGCGGCCGTCGCCGCGCAGGACGCCGCAAAAGTCGAGTCATTCAGTCCGCAGGGGCAGGTCAAGGATGTGCGACAGGTCGTCGCGCGCTTCTCGCAGCCGATGGTGAGCTTCGGTGATCCCCGCAGCGAGGCGCCGTTCGATATTGAATGCGCGGCGCTCGGCAAAAATTTGGGACGCGGTCGCTGGGCCGATGCGCGTAACTGGTTGTACGACTTTGATCAGGATCTGCCAGCGGGCATCGAGTGCAACTTCAAGACCAAGCCGGGACTGAAGACGTTTGCGGGCGCCGAGGTCGCGGCGCAAACTTTCCGTTTCTCGACCGGCGGCCCGTCGATTCGCGGCGCGTGGCCCGATGAGGGCGAGGATCGCATCGACGAAGCGCAGGTGTTCATGCTCGCGCTCGACGCGCACGCGGACCTGGCAAGCGTGCGTGCCAACGCGTACTGCGTAGTCGACGGTATTGGCGAAAGGCTGCCGCTTGCCATCATTGAGGGCAAGGAACGCGAGCGCATTCTGGGCGAGCAAAAAAATCGAGCCCGCGTTTTGTTCGAGGTTATTACCAAGCGCGGCAATCGCGGCATTGCCAGTGTGAGAGATCAACGGCTCGTCGACGCACCGATTCTGGTCAGCAGCTGCGGCCGGCCGCTGCCTGCGGGCTCGAATGTGCGGCTGGTGTGGGGTGCAGGCATCAAGACCGTCAATGGCATCATGACCACCGAGTCGCAGACGCTGCCGTATCAGGTGCGTCCGCAGTTTTCGGCGCGTTTCACGTGCCAGCGGGTGAATGCCAATGCAGGATGCATTCCAGTGTTGCCTGCGCAACTCGAATTCACCGCGCCGGTGGCACGCGACATCGCCTCGAAGATCGAGCTGCGCGGCGTAGACGGTGCAGTGCACCGGCCTACCATTGATTCCAATGTCGCGACGGTCGATTCGGTCGAGTTCAAGGGCCCGTTCGCAGAGCGCAGCGAAGCGACGATCCTGTTGCCCGGCAATCTGAAAGACGATGCCGGACGCACGCTCGCTAACACGGCGGCGTTTCCGATGAAGGTCCGCATCGACGACGATCCGCCGCTGGTCAAGTTCCCATCGCGCTTCGGCATCCTCGAAGTGAACGCGCAGCCGGCACTGCCGGTAACGGTGCGCAATGTTGAGCCGATGCTGGATGCGTACGCGCTTGACGTCGCGAAGGCGCCGAAAGTTGCGGCGAAGGGCCGCATCAAGCGCATCGATACCGACGATGACGCGGCGGTTGCACAGTGGATGCGCCGCATCTTGCGCGAACCGTCGGAAGATGTTCGCCGTAATGGTGAGTATCTAAGGCCGGGGTCGCTCCCGATGTTGTCCGACATTGAACGCACAGCTGCGCAGCCGATCGACATCCCGCGCGCCGAGCCGAAGATGGCGATGCAGGTGATCGGCATCCCATTGCCGCAGACGGGCTTATATGCGGTCGAGATCGCGAGCAAACGGCTCGGCCAGGCGCTGCACGCTGAAGACAAACCTTATTACGTCTCGGGCGGCGCGCTTGTCACCAACCTCGCGGTGCACTTCAAGCACGGCCGCGAATCGTCGCTAGCCTGGGTGACACGGCTCGACGACGGCAAGCCGGTCGCGGGCGCGCAGGTGCGTGTCACCGATTGCCTCGGCAAGCGCTGGTGGGATGGCGCAACCGATGGAAGCGGCATCGCGCGCATTGCGCAAGAGCTGCCGCCGCAGAACCGCTGGCGCGATTGTCCGCACGCGTCGAACGCGTATCTCGTCAGCGCGCGTATCGACGGCGATATGTCGTTGATGCTCACAAGCTGGAACGAGGGCATCCGGCCTTGGCAATTCAGTTTAGGCGGCGGCTCCGGGGCAGATCCGGTGATCGCGCATACGGTGTTCGATCGCGCGTTGTTTCGCGCCGGCGAGACGGTGTCGATGAAGCATGTGATCCGGCGCCGTGTCGGCAGTGGATTCGCCGCGGTCGAGACGCGCAGTTTGCCGCGCCAGTTGCAGCTGATCCATTCGGGCAGCGGACAGAAGTTCGAGCTACCCGCTACGTGGAACAACGGTACTGCGCTCAGCACGTGGAGTATTCCAAAGGACGCAAAGCTCGGCGAATACACGGTGCTGTTTGTCGATCCCGAGCGTGGCCGTGGTCGGCAATTGCAAAGCGGCGCATTCCGCGTCGAGCAGTTTCGTGTGCCGCTGATGAAAGCCGTGCTGAAGCCGCCGTCGAAGGCGGTCGTCAATCCAACCCAGGTCTCGATCGACGCGCAGCTGAGTTATTTGTCGGGCGGTCCTGCAGCTGGCGCACCGGTTAAGTTCCGCAGCCGCGTCGTGCCGAGCTCGCAATCGTTCCCAGAATACGACGAGTTCAGCTTCGGCGGCGCGGTGCCGAAGGTCGGCATTGAAGCCGAGGCGCCGTATGACGAGGATCGGCAGGATGAGCCGGAGGCCATCGGTGGAGCGGCGCGTGTGCAGAACGTCTCGCTTGATGTCAACGGCGGAGCGCGTGTCGTTTTTGACAAGCTCGCAGCAGACAAAGCACTGTTCAAGGAGCAAACGCGCGCGCTCGAAGTTGAGATGGAATACGCCGATCCGAACGGGCAGATTCTGACTGCGTTCACGCAAACGCTGCTGAGTCCATCTGCGGTGGTTGTCGGTCTGGCGCTAGACGGCAGCACCTTCAAGCGCGATTCGTTGAAAATGAAAGCGGTTGTGCTCGACAACGCTGGCAAGCCGCAAGTGGGCAAGGACGTCACCGTCGACGCGTACAGCCGCACGCGCTTTGCATATCGCAAGCGTTTGCTCGGCGGCTTCTACGCGTACGAGCAGACCGTCGAGGTCAAGCGCTTGAAGCAGGTCTGTCGCGGGACCACCGACGCCCGCGGGCTCGTGCGGTGCTCGGGGCCGGCGCCGGCCAGCGGTGATTTGATCCTTGTGGCGCGCGCCGACGATGCGCAAGGCAATGCAGCAATTGCGACGCGCGATGTGTACGTCGCGGGCAGCGACGACAGCTGGTTTGAAGCGGGTCAGAGCGACCGCATCGATTTGATCGCCGACAAGCGCTCTTACGAGCCCGGCGAGACTGCGCGCTATGAGGTCCGCATGCCGTATCGCACAGCGACGGCGTTGATAACCGTCGAGCGCGAAGGCGTGCTCGAGTCACGTGTCGCGACGATCGATTCGAAGTCGCCGTACATCGAAGTGCCGATGCTGGGCCACTATGGCCCGAACGCGTACGTCACGGCGCTGGTGGTGCGCGGCCGCATCGAGCCCGAGCTGCCAGGAAAATTTGCGTGGTTGCGGCGAATGATTTATCGCGCGGCGAAGTTCATCGGCATCGTCGATGAAGTACCGGTTGAGCGCGACACACGGCCGACGGCACTGGTCGATCTGACCAAGCCGTCGTACCGGCTCGGCATGGCACAAGTCAAGGTCGGCTGGAAGGCGTATGAGTTGCGTGTCAAAGTCGAGCCCGAGAAGCCGGTCTACAAAGTGCGAGATCGGGCCGCAGTAATCGTCACTGTGACCGATCCTAACGGCAAGCCGATGGCGAACGCCGAGCTAGCGGTCGCCGCGGTCGACGAAGGGTTGCTCGCACTGGCGTCGAATCGCTCATGGGATCTGCTCAGCGCGATGATGCAAAGGCGGCCGATCGAAGTCGAGACGTCGACCGCGCAATCGCAGGTGATCGGCAAGCGGCACTTTGGCAAGAAGGCGGTCGCTGCAGGGGGTGGTGGCGGCGGCGAGAACGCGCGCGAGCTGTTCGACACGCTACTGATGTGGAACCCGCGCGTCACGCTTGATGAGAACGGCCGCGCGCGCGTCGAGGTGCCGTTGAACGATTCGCTGACATCGTTCCGCATCGAAGCGATTGCGAACACGACGACCGGCGAGTCTCGCTTCGGATCCGGCGGCGCCGCGATCCGCACAACGCAGGACGTCATGATGTTCGCCGGACTGCCGCCATTCGTGCGCGAAGGCGATCGCTTCGACGCGCAGGTAACGGTGCGCAACGGCGCCGATCGTCCGCTCGAGCTCGCGATCAACGCGACAATGAATGCTGAAGGTGCAGCAGGCACCCAGCTACCGGCAAGCACCCTGTCGCTCGCCGCGGGTGGCGCACAAACGATCTCGCTGCCGGCGCAGGTGCCATACGGCGCCAAGCAACTGCGGTGGCAGATTACCGCACGCGAAATGAACGCCGCCGAGGTCAATGCAAAAACCTCGGACACGATCAAGATTTCGCAGAACGTTGGCGTTGCGGTTCCGGTGCGCGTCTATCAACAAACGCTGCTGCAGCTCGAGCCCGCCAAGGCCACCAGCTTCCCGGTCGAGCTGCCGAAGGGCGCCATCGCCGGCCGCGGTGGCGTGGAAGTGAAGCTCGCGCGCTCGCTGGGCGGCAGTGCTGAGACGATCCAGCAATGGATGGCCGCGTATCCGTTCACGTGCCTCGAGCAGCGTGCTTCCGTTGCCGTTGCACTCGAAGACCCGCTGCGCTGGCAGCGCGTGATGGACAGCCTGCCCGCATTGCTCGATCGAGACGGCCTGGCGAAATATTTTCCGAGCTCTTGGCCCAATGATGGCGACGACACGCTGACGTCGTATCTGCTGACGATCGCCAACGAAGCCGGCTACGAGATTCCAGAGGCCGCGCGCGAGCGCATGTTGCGTGGCCTGGCCGACTTCGTCGCCGGCCGCGTTGTGCGCTACACCGCTCTGCCGACGGCGGACCTCGCGATTCGCAAAGTCGCAGCAATCGAAGCGCTTGCACGCTACGGGAAAGCCGAGCCGCGGATGCTCGAATCGATCGAGATCGCGCCCAATCTCTGGCCGACCTCGGCGGTCCTCGACTGGATGTCGCTGCTGAAAAAGCTGCAGACAATTCCGAAGCGCAACGAACGGCTGGCCGAGGTGCAGCAGATTCTGCGTTCGCGCATGACGTTCTCGGGCACGACCTTGGTGTTCTCGACCGAAAAATCGGATTACCTGTGGTGGCTGATGGTGTCGCCCGATCGCAATGCTGTGCGCGCACTGGCGCTGCTCTCTGACGATGCGTCGTTCAAGGAAGAGATGCCGCGCATGGCGCGTGGCGCGTTGTCGCGGCAGCAAGCGGGCAAATGGAACACGACGCTTGCGAACGCGTGGGGTGTGCTCGCACTGCGGCGATTTCAATCGCGCTTTGAAGGCGAAGCTGTCACCGGCCGCAGCATCGTCAGCGTCGGCAACGATCCGCACTCGCTTGATTGGAAGACCGCGCAATCGCGCGCAACGAACGATCCCACGAGGGGCACACCGGTTGGCGCCGGCGTCGATACGCAGTTCGCTTGGCCGACGAGCGTCGAGTCTTTGTCGATTGTTCACGAAGGCTCGGGCAGGCCGTGGGCGTTCATCACTTCGCGCGCCGCGCTGCCGTTGCAGGCGCCACTGTTCGCCGGCTATCAGATCAAGCGCACCGTGACGCCGGTCGAGCAGAAGACCGCCAATGTGTGGGCGCGAGGCGATACCTATCGCGTCACGCTCGAAGTCGACGCGCAGGCTGACATGACGTGGGTGGTCGTCAGCGACCCGATCCCAACGGGCGCTGCGGTGCTTGGTAGCGGACTCGGCGGTGATTCGCGCCAGTTGGTGTCCAACGAGCGCCGCGACGGCATGGCATGGCCCGCGTACGAAGAGCGCGCTTTCGATGGCTTTCGTGCCTACTACCGATACGTACCGAAAGGCAAGCTGAAACTGGAATACACCGTGCGGTTGAACAATGCGGGCGCATTTTCGATGCCGCCGACGCGAGTCGAAGCGATGTACGCGCCGGAGTCTTTCGCTGAATTGCCCGTAGCGGCGCTCGAGGTCCGGCCATGAGGCGCGTTTGCGCGGCCCGCCTCGGTGCGGTGGTACTCATCGTTGCAGTGTTGCTGGTGTCGCTATCGACCGCGATCACGGCGCTAACGCCGACGCAGACCTTCGACCAAATTCGCGCCGGCACGCCTGGCTCCGAATCGACCTTGCTGTCGCGCGACGGCGAACCGTTGCAGCGGTTGCGCGTAGACATGACGCGACGCCAGCTGGAATGGACCGCGCTCGATTCGATCTCACCTTCGCTGGTGCGCGCGGTCGTGGCAGCCGAAGATCACCGATTCTGGTGGCACTTCGGCTTCGATCCAGCGAGTGGCTTCTCGGCTTTGCTGGATCAGTTCGGTGGTCGCGGGCGCGGCGCGAGCACCATCACGATGCAGCTTGCCGGCTTGATAACAGAGGGCGATCGCTTCGGCCGCCGTTCGTTCGACGAAAAACTTGCGCAGTTTCGATATGCGCTCGCGCTCGAGCACCGCTGGTCGAAGCAGCAGATTGTCGAGGCGTATTTGAATTTGGTGCCGCTACGCGGCGAGTTGGTGGGCATCCGCGCTGCATCACTCGGTCTGTTCGGACATGCGCCCGATGCGCTCGATGACGCCGAGAGCGCAGTGATCGCCGCGCTGGTGCGCAGCCCCTCGGCGTCGCGCTCAGTGCTCGCTCGGCGCGCGTGTTCGGTAATGAACAAGATCGACAAACCGGAGGAGTGCGCGCGCGCCGAGATCGTGGCGGCCACGCTGCCGTCGTATCCCATCGCGATCAGCGGGCTCGACGAGGCGCCGCACCTCGCGCGGCGGCTGTTGACGCGCGCCGGTACGTCAGTGCGCTCGACGCTCAACGCCCCTTTACAGCGCTTCACGGCCGAAACGCTTCGCAACCGCCTCGCGTCGCTCGCTGACAGAAACGTCGAAGACGGCGCGGTGATCGTGCTCGACAACGCGAGCGGCGACGTGCTCGCGTACGTCGGCTCGAGTGG
>DATLMT010000355.1:0-7030 GCA_035537135.1 Burkholderiaceae bacterium
GAGTCGCCTCATGGACGCTCGGCGCGATCATGGCGCCGCAAAACGTAGCCAAGGCGGAGCAAGCGCTGCGCGACGAGATTGAGCGTGCGCGCAAGGAAGGGTTCACCGCCAAGGAGGTGGAGGACGCAAAAAAGGGCACGCTGCAAGAGCGAGCGACCAATCGATCGCAGGATCAGGTGCTGGCCGGCGCGTGGACTGCGAACATGGACCTGGGAAGAACGTTCGCGTTCTCGAAGCAGTTCGAGGAGCGGCTTCGGGCCGTGACCGTCGATCAGGTTAATGCAGCGTTCCGCAAGTACATCGACCCGGCTCGCATGACGTTTGCGATCGCTGGCGACGCGAAGAAAGGTGCGAAGTAGATGTACGCGGACTTTCGCCATCGCATGCCTTTGCGCGTGCGTTGGGCCGAAGTCGACAAGCAAGCCGTCGTATTCAACGCTCACTATCTGCTTTATTGCGACGTTTGCGTCACCGAATACTGGCGCGCGGTCGGCATCCACTATCCCGATGATTTCACCGGCCAGGGCAGCGATCTATTCATGCGCAAGTCGACGGTCGAGTATCACTCCGCTGCCTACTATGACGACGAGCTAGATATCTGCGGTCGTATCGCACGGTTAGGAAACAGCAGCATCAGCTTTGTCGTCGAGATATACCGGCGCCGGCAATATGAAGCCGTGTTGGTCACCGCCGAGCTGATCTACGTGCACACCGACCTTGCATCGCGCACCGCGCAATCGATTGCCGATTCGATGCGTGCGCGCGTGCGCGGGTTCGAGACTGTCGTGCCCGACGACGGATTCGATGCGAATCGAGCTCGGTGATTGGCACAGCATGCGGCTCTGGGCGGAGCCGCTGCGCTTTGCGGTGTTCGTCGAAGAGCAGAACGTGCCGGCGGAGATCGAGCTCGATTCGTTCGATGCGTTGTCGGTGCACGCGGTCGCGTTCGATGCGGATGGCGAAGCGGCGGGCACCGGCCGCTTGCTGCCCGATGGCCATATTGGGCGCATGGCGGTGGCGAAGCAGGCGCGCGGCCAAGGCGTCGGCAGCGCGTGACTCAGAGCGTTGATGGACGAAGCGCGTCGGCGTGGACATACGCACGCTGTGCTTAGCGCACAAACGCATGCAACGCCGTTCTATCGCAAGCACGGCTATGTGGTTGTCGGCGGTGAGTACGACGACGCCGGGATACCGCACGTCGATATGCAATGCGCGTTATGACGATCAGTCAGCGCCGGGCGCCTTGATCCGCGCAGGACTGGCGGCGCGGTCGATCGTGAACTCGTAATGCCGATCAGAGAAGCGCGACGGATCAGTGGTGTCGTAAGTTCGCTCGAAAAAAGTCGTCAGTCCATCGTTGCGCACCGTTAGTACGGTACTCGCTCGCGTGCCATAGCCGTTGGCGCGAATCTGGATCGACGAAAGGGCGCGCTCCCACTCATATGGAACGCCGGTTGACGGCAGCTCGAAGTCGCGCGCCAGCTCGCGATTTTCAAGAAGCTGTGTGAGCAGACCTAGATCGACCCTCGATGCGATCGAGCACGCAAAGCGCGTAACCGCGCGCGTGACTTTTGGCCACGGAGTATCGAGCGCTGCGTTAGACAGGCCGTAAACGCCCGGGGCGAGTGTGCGGCCAGCGCCACCGCGGTTCGTGAAATATTCCAGACGCGCCTCGTTGGCGTCGTCGACCGCTCCCACAGGTCCAACATCACCCACCAGCAGATTGAATCCGTTGTATGCGCTCGTGCGAGCACCGTTCGCTTCGAGCCACATCGATGGTGACTCTGTTGACTGCAGCGCCGACAGCACCAGCGCGCCGCGCGACGGCGCATGGGGATTGCGCTCGCTCGGTGCACGCACGTTCGTCAGCGCGGCGAAGCGGCCGCGCCGGGTGATCCCAAGCCACGTGCCGCCTGCTTCCTCATCGTGACCGGCAAGCACGGACACCGCATGGCCCCACCAAGCGGCCGGGCGCGTGCGGCGCAGATAAAACTCGTCGCGATTGGCAGCCAGAACCAGCGGGTAATCCGGATGCGTGCGCCACGCAAAGACCATCAGGCACATGGTCTAACTACTCCGTCGGGTCGAACAGCGCGTACGGCAGCGGACGCACAACCAAGCGCGGACCATCGACACCTTTCAAATGCAGCGAGCCCGACTCAAGTCGATCGAGCGGCGCCTCGAATAGCAGCGCGCTACCTTCCGCATCCGGCGTTGCGGCCGCCATCACCACGGTTCCGATCGGTTGCGAGGCCCCGCTGTGAAAGACATCGGCACCCGCCTGAACATCGGAGGCGTCGACATCGGCAACGTTCATGCGCCGCTTCAGCTTGCCCAGATATTGACTGCGCGCAACGATCTCCTGGCCCGGATAGCAACCTTTCTTGAAGTCGACACCGCCGAGCACTTCGAAGTTAATCATCTGAGGGACAAATTTTTCTTGTGTCGCTGCAAAGATCGTCGGCACCGCTGCGTCGATTTCGCTCAGCCACCAGATATTGCTTGAGGCGCCCTGAGTCGATTCCGAAGGTGACAGGTGTGACTCGCGCGGCAACGTCAGCAAGAAGCGTGCGACACCTTTCGGTGTCGGCAACACGCGGTCGAGCCGACCGTTGTGTGTCGACGTCGATCCCCAGGGCGAGTCAGGGAGCGACAGACCGGCGTCGTGCAACAGCTCAGAGTTTTCACCGAGCAGTCCATACGTTGACCATGCGTCGCTGACATCGGCCACCTTTGCCTTCGCGCGCAGCACGAACATCGACAGCCGCTTGACCACCGAGGCGATAATTTCGCGCGGCATACGCAAAAACACGGCCTCGTCGGTACGCCATTGATGGAACGTTGCAAGTAGCCGGCCCTTCGGTGTGCAATACCCCGACAGCCGCACTTGACCCGGCGCCAGCCGAGACACGTCGCTTGTCAGCTGCGATTGCAAAAACGCAACCGCGTCAGCACCGCTGACGGACACGATGCCGAGTTCCGGAAGCGGGGCCAGAACGGTCGCTTGAACAGACGGGGCGAGGGCGGACACTTGATAGCTCTTCAGAAGACAGTGCAGATTAATATAAGTAACAAAGCCTACTTGAAAGTTGTTCTTTCTCTTTCCAATAACATTACTTTCGATGAAAAAGCGCAGCCGCGCGGGTGCATGGATCAGTCTTATTCTGCTGGCAGGCATCGCGGTGATTGCTGCAGGGTTTGCCGCACGCTGGTACGTGTTCGACCGCGCATTGCCGTTCCGTTCGGATCGGGTTGAACTCCGTGTGGCCCCGGGTAGCTCTGTGCGGAGCATCGCCCACGCTGCGCAGGAGGCCGGCATCGAAGTTAACTCGGACGCCATGGTCGCTGCGGCTCGCTTCACCGGGACTTCTCAATCGCTGCGTGCGGGGCGCTACACCGTTCAGCGCGGTATAACGCTGAGTGGGCTGCTCGCAAAATTGCGCGCCGGCGACGTCATTCGCGAGCGTTTCACGGTAGTCGAAGGCATCGTGTTTCGCGAGCTGCGAGCTCTGGTGGCGGCACAAGCACAGCTGAAGCAGGACTCCGCGAGCATGTCGGGCGAACAGTTGCTGAAAGCGATTGGCGCTGCCGAGACGCATCCAGAAGGCTTGTTCGCGCCGGAAACGTATGTTTATGACCCCGGGACGTCCGACCTCGATATCTATAGGCAGGCATATCGTGCGCAAATGAAGCTGCTTCAGGACGCATGGGGCGCGCGCAAGCGCGATCTGCCCTACGCGAGCGCGTACGAAGCGCTGATCATGGCGTCGATCATCGAAAAGGAAACAGGCCAGGCATCCGAGCGAGCGATGATCGCCGGCGTCTTCGTCAACCGGTTGAAACTCGGAATGCTGCTGCAAACTGATCCGTCGGTGATTTACGGAATCGGCCCATCGTTCGACGGCAACTTGCGCAAGCGCGACCTACTTGCCGACGGACCATACAACTCGTACACGCGGTCCGGCTTGCCGCCTACGCCGATTGCGCTGCCCGGACGCGCGTCAATCGAAGCGGCGCTGAATCCGGCCAACACGTCGGCCCTTTATTTCGTTTCGCGCGGCGACGGAACTTCGCACTTTTCGACAACGCTCGCAGAACACAACCGCGCGGTCGATGCATATCAGCGGTGCTGCCGCCGATGAGCAGGCGAGGGCGGTTCATCACGTTCGAAGGGATTGACGGTTCCGGCAAAAGTACGCATGTCAATGCGGTAGCGCACTCGCTGCGCATTCGCAACGTAACGACGGTGCTAACGCGAGAACCCGGCGGAACGCCGATCGGCGAATCACTGCGCGAATTGATTCTGAATCAGCCAATGACGCGAGAGACCGAGACGATGCTGATGTTCGCGGCTCGCGCCGAGCATGTTGCAATGATCATTAGGCCGGCGCTTGCCGCGGGACAATGGGTGCTGTGCGACCGATTCACGGATGCAACGTATGCGTATCAGGCAGGTGGACGAGGCATCGATGAGTCTGCAATTGCCGAGCTTGAGCAATGGGTGCATCCGGACCTTCAACCGGACCTGACTATTCTTTTCGATGTCGCGCCCGAAGTCGCAGCCAGGCGTCTCGCGCAAGCGCGATGCGCTGACCGCTTTGAGGCCGAGCCTGTTGCGTTCTTCAGCGCCGTGCGCGCGATGTACCTGAAAAGAGCCGCGGCCAGTCCAGGGCGCTTTTTTGTCGTCGACGCCGCGCATGCTCCAGAAGCAGTGGGCGACCAGCTCGAGCAGCTGATGCAGCAATGGAACGGCTGACGCCCTTACCGTGGCAAGGCGAGCTGTGGTCGCAGCTCGTAGGTTGGCGCGCGCGCCTGCCACATGCCTTGCTGTTGCACGGCGCGCGCGGCGTCGGCAAGCGCCATTTGATGAAAGCGTTCGCGCAGCTTCTATTGTGCGAGTCGCCGATCGATGCTGCGCCGTGCGGTGGCTGCGTTGGCTGTCGGTTAATCGCCGCCGATAATCATCCCGATCTGCGATGGTTGACGCCTGCAGCATTGATGCCGGAGCGAGATGATGCTGGGGAGGGCGAGGATGCGCCGGCCGAGCGCACCGAAGTACGCGCGAACAAGGCCAAGCCAAGCCGCGAAATCTTGATCGACCAGGTGCGCAAGATCAGCGAGTTCCTGTCGGTCACGTCGCACCGCCGCGGCCGCCGCGTAGTGCTGCTCGCGCCCCCGGAAGCGTTGAATCCTCCAGCCGCCAATGCGCTGCTGAAGATGCTCGAGGAGCCACCGCCGGAAGTTGCATTCCTCGCCGTCAGCGATCAGCTCGATGCGGTGCTGCCTACCATCTTGTCGCGTTGTGTGCTGCTGCGCGCACCCATTCCAACCCATGCGCAGGCGCTCGCATGGCTGCGATCGCACGGGGTCGAGCGCGCCGAGTCCAGACTGGCGGAGGCGGGCGGTGCGCCGTGCGGGATCGCCGATGAATCGGGGCGCGAGAGCCAGGCGCTCGAACCGGCGTTACGGGAAACGCTGATCAAGCTATTAGGCCGCGGCGCGGCCTTAACCGGCGACCAAATCGTCAGCTCCGTGCCGAAAGACATTGCCGTGGCGCCGGCGATCCGTCTGTTACAGCGGTGGGGATGGGACTTATTAGCGGAAAGGTTCGCGGGCCGCGTTCGTTACTATCCACAGCACCAGCGCCAGTTTGCAACGCTCGCGCGCGCGATCGAGCCGGCGCGGGTAGTCGACTGGGCGGCGGCACTGGCGCAAACGCAAGCGGTCAGCGATCATCCGCTGAACGCGCGTCTGGTGATTGAAAGCGCGTTACTCGGTTACGCCGAGGCAATGCGGTCACACAGGTGATAGCAACGAGATGAACGACGGCGGCAAGGGCGGAAACGGACAGGCTGCGGCAGCGGGTGGTGCGCGGCCCGCCGTGCTTTCGCTTTCCATCAAGGAAAAAGCTGCGCTGTACGCCGCATACATGCCGTATTTGAAAAGCGGCGGCATGTTCGTTCCAACCACGCGGCCCTATCAGTTAGGCGATGACGTTTACCTGATTTTGACGCTGCTCGAAGATCCGACTCGAATCCCGGTGGCCGGCAAAGTCGTTTGGATTAGCCCGGCCGCTGGCGGTAACAAGACGCCTGGCATCGGCGTCCATTTTCCTTCCGACGAAACCGGGCTTAATGCACGCAAGCGCATTGAAGACGCGCTCGGCGGGGCGCTGAAGTCCGCTCGCCCAACCCATACGTTGTAGTTCAGCAGCGCCGGCCGGGCGGCCGACGACGAACTCATGTACGTCGATTCTCATTGTCACCTTTCGTTTCCGGAGCTGGCGAGCGACTTGCCGGCTGTACTACAGCGCATGCGCGACAACAAAGTCGTCGCAGCCCTGAACATTTGCACCACGCTTGAAGAGTTTCCGGCGGTGCTCGCGGTCGCCGAGCAACAGAGCCACATCGTCGCGTCGGTCGGCGTGCATCCCGACTACCAGGAGACTGAAGAGCCAACTGTCGACAAGCTCGTCGCGCTCGCCGATCATCCGAAGGTCGTTGCGATTGGCGAAACGGGACTCGACTATTTCCGGCTACGCGAGCCGCTTGAATGGCAGCGCGAGCGCTTCCGCACGCACGTACGCGCGGCCCGGCGCTGCGGTAAGCCGCTGATCATTCACACGCGAGCATCGTCCACGGACACGATCAGGCTGATGAAGGAAGAGGGCGCCGAACTAGCGGGTGGCGTCATGCACTGCTTTACCGAATCGCTCGCCATGGCGGAGGCCGCGATGGCCCTCGGGTTTTATATTTCGTTTTCGGGGATCGTGACCTTCAAAAATGCCCGCGAGTTGCAGGACGTGGCACGGGCGGTGCCGCTTGAACGTCTATTAATTGAGACCGACTCGCCCTACCTCGCTCCCGTACCGTACCGAGGAAAAACTAACGAGCCAGGTTTCGTGGCCAAAGTGGCTGAAAAGGTGGCTGAGTTAAAAAACTTAAGCGTAGACGAAGTGGCTGCTGCGTCGACCGCCAACTTCTTCAAGCTTTTCCGACCCTTAGGCCCCTTCGCTGCGCAACGCCTTAGC
>DATLMT010000356.1:0-4195 GCA_035537135.1 Burkholderiaceae bacterium
ATGCACCCGGAGTATCCGTGCGCCCACTGCACCGTCGCCGCAGCAGTCGGCACGGTCCTGCAGGCGGAAGTCGGCAGCGGCGCGATACCAGCGCTAACGACGTCTAGTTATCTCGTGAAAGGACCAGCAAGGAGCTGGGCCAAGATCGATGACTTCATGCAGGAAGTAGGGAACGCGCGCGTCTACGATGGTGTGCACTTCCGCAACTCCACCGAAGTGGGCGCAGCGATGGGCAAGCAGGTTGGCGCGCTTGCCGTAGAAAAGTTCCTGCGCCGACCTGATTGACTGCGGTCCAAGCGCTTGAACTAACCTTCTGTCCGTTGCGCGCAAATCGTTGGGCTGGACTAGATTCAGTCCAACGATCGCTTCGACATTCGGTCGCGAAGGACTAAGCCGCTGTATCCACAATCGGTGCGAATCCCCCAAAGATCATCCGCTTTGCATCAAACGGCATTTCTGCGCCCATTGCCTTCATGCGTGGGTCTTCCATCATCTTCTTGTTGGCCGCATCCCGCACTTGCTTGGACGGATATTCAATCCACGAAAAGCATACAACCTCGCCTTCCTTGGCTTTCACTGCACCTTTGAAGTCCGTGATCTTGCCGTCGGGCACATCGTCACCCCAGCATTCGACAATCCGGGTTGCACCGAACTCTTTGAACATCGGTGCAGCCTCAGCCGCGTGCTTGCGGAATATTTCTTTGTTTTCAGCGGGCACAGCGAGAACAAATCCCTCGACGTAACTCATTGGAGCTCCTTCTGTGGATAAACAGCTAACGATCGTTAAAGGTTAATTTACATCGAGTGCTAGATGCTCGTATATGAGTAGTCCGACCGCCCTCTTTGCAATCGCCACATTGATCTGGGGCTCGACCTGGCTCGCGATCACATTCCAGCTTGGCGTTGTAGAGCCCGAAGTGTCTGTGGTCTATCGCTTCGCGCTGGCTGCAGCCATTCTCTTTGTCTGGTGTGCTGCACGCGGGCAACGTCTGACGTTCCGACCGCGAACGCATGCGTGGTTGGCATTGCAAGGCTCGACGCTCTTTGGGCTTAACTATGTGGGGGTTTATCTGGCGGAACGCTATGTCGCGTCCGGCCTTGTAGCGGTGGCGTTTTCGACGCTCGTCTTCATTGTGCCGATTTCATCACGGCTGCTCTTTGGTACCCCGGTGCCGGCCCGGGTCGCACTGGGCGCGGTGATTGGCGTAGCCGGAGTTGCTTGCTTGTTCCTGCCGGAACTGCGTGCCGCCGCCGCTGGCGGAGCTGCTGCGCTAGGTGTCGCGTTTGCACTCGGCTCAACCGTCATTGCAGCAATAGGTAACCTGGTGACGGTTCGCCTGCAGAGTGACAAAGTACCGACGATCAGCGGCACGGCCTGGGGAATGAGCTACGGCGCGCTGACGGCAGCAGCGATTGCGTGGACTAGCGGTTCAGCGTGGGCGTTCGACTGGGGCTTCGAATATGTAGCGTCGTTGGTTTACTTGTCCGTCTTCGGCAGCATCATCGCATTCGTCACCTACTTCAAGCTGCTCGAACGCGTAGGTGCAAATCGCGCGAGTTTCACGGCGGTCGCGATTCCTGTTGTCGCAATGGCACTGAGCACGGTGTTCGAGGGTTATCAATGGACAATCACCGCCGCGTTTGGCGCTGCACTTGCTTTTGCCGGAAACTACCTAGCTCTTTCAGCCAGGCGCTGATCGGCGCGCACAGACTTCGCATGGAACTCGGCAGCCCGAGTGCGCCGGAACTGCATCCTCTGAACCGATAGACAAAATCGAATGTTCTAGCGCGAATGCACGAAGTTCACCTGAGTGAAAATCGGGGACTTTCCTTCGGTGAGCGCCACCTTGAATCCCCCACTGTCGCTGCTTGAAGCTCGCATTCTGGGCGTGCTTCTCGAAAAGGAACTGACGGTTCCCGATATTCATCCGCTGTCATTGAATGCCCTGACCGCGGGCTGTAATCAGAAGAACAACCGCAATCCGGTGATGAATACATCGGAAGTCGATGTACAGGCTGCGATCGACCGGCTTAGGCCGCTGGCGCTGGTGATCGAATCAAGCGGTTCCCGCGTCATGCGTTATTCGCAAAACATCGGCCGCGTGCTGAAGGTGCCGAGCGAAGCAGTTGCGCTGCTGGCTGCTCTGTGGCTACGAGGCCCGCAGACCGCTGCTGAACTGCGCGCGGCCACTGAACGACTGCATCGGTTTGCCGATGTCAGCTCCGTCGAAGGCTTCCTCACGCAGCTTGCCGAACGCTCGCCCGAGTCCGGCGGCCCACTGGTTCGATTGCTACCGCGTGCGCCCGGTGCGCGCGAACCGCGCTGGGTCGATCTATTGAGCCCTGCCGCGGAATCAGTGAACGCAGTGTCGACTCGCGAACAGGCCGCTGGTAGCGGCCCAGTTCCCGCCTGGAGCACAGAAGTTGAGCAATTACGCGCCGAACTGCAGGCTCTGCAGGAGCGTGTAGAGCGACTGGAAAATCGCGGGTCGCTCGGTTAGGTGCGATTGCATGCTCGCGGCGTAGGCTGCTGCGGAAGCGCGATCGACGCGGGCGCTGGTGCTGGAGTAGGCGGATCCGCGCCGTGTGGCTCGCGCGCACACAGCTGGACGCATGCCTTGTCAGATGCAAAGATCGCGTTCACTCGCGTCGTCAACAGGGAGCCATTTGTGTCTGCCACATCACGTGCAGAGTTCGCGCGCACCACGCGACCCGACCGGCTGCTGTTCGTCGGCACTTCGATACTCGTCCTGGTTATCGTCTTTGCCGGATTCGCGCAGACGTTTTATCTGAAGAGTTGGTTCGGCACGCCGCCGCTTTCGAACCTGCTGTTCTTGCACGGCTTAGTGATGTCCGCCTGGCTTGCACTCTTCGTGGCGCAGAGTGCACTGGTCGAGTCTGGTCGTACGGATCTGCACCGACGACTTGGCGTTGCCGGCGCCGGTCTCGCGGCTCTCGTGTTCTTCGTCGGCGTCACGGCGGCGTTAGACGCTGGCCGAAGGGGATTTTCGCCCGCGCCACAAGTGACGCCGCAGATGTTCCTGGCGATCCCGCTCGTTGACATGCTGCTGTTCGCGATCCTGGTTGGACTCGCCCTCGTCAAGCGGCGCAACAGTGGAACACATAAGCGCCTGATGCTGCTCGGGACAGTCAGCATGCTGACGCCGGCTGTCGCGCGGCTACCGGTGGATGCACTGAAGCAGGCAGGCCTGCCGGCATTCTTCGGAGTGACCATTGCGGTCGTCGTCCTCATCGTGGTGATCGATACCGTGCGCCACCGTCGGCTACACCCGGCGTTTGGCTGGGGTGCAGCGCTGCTGGTCGCGGCGGTGCCGGCGCGAATCGCCTTGGCGCAGAGCAACGCATGGGCTTCGATCGCAGAGCGCTTGATTGCGCTTGCTCGCTGAGCGCAAGCAATTAACGCGGAAGGCAGCTTCAGTGGCGGCGACATATACGCCGCAGCAACTTTCTGTGAACGCAATCCGATATCGTTAAGTCTTGATAGACACATAACAACAAACCGGAGACAGAACATGCCATCGCAACATCAGAGCGAGCGCCGTCAGATATTGAAGGCCGCTGCTGGAGCCAGTCTCACCACGCTCGCTGGCTCATCCCTTGCACAAGGGTTCGAGTTCAAGCCGAATCAACGTTATCCCGATCCTGCGGTTCAGATTCTCGATCCAAGTTTCACCAAGTACCGCATCTATAGCAGCACGCTGGAACAGGTCGCTACCGGTATGCGCTGGGCTGAAGGTCCGGTCTACTTTCCCGGCCCGGCCGCGGGCGCGCCCGGCTATGTGCTCGTCAGCGACATTCCCAACAATCGCATCATGAAGTTCGACGAGAAGAGCGGGCAGTTCACTGTCTTCCGCCCGAACGCGAATTACGCCAACGGCAACACGCGAGATCGCCAGGGCCGTCTTGTCACGTGCGAACACTCCGTAACGCGCCGAGTCACTCGCACCGAGCGCGACGGCAAGATCACCGTGCTGGCAGACAGCTTCGAGGGCAAGCGACTGAATGCTCCGAACGACATCGTCGTCAAGTCGGACGACAGCATCTGGTTCACCGATCCGCTGTTCGGCATCAATGGCGAATGGGAAGGTACACGTGCAAAACCGGAGCAGGCGACGACCAACGTCTATCGGATCGGAGGTGACGGAAAAGTTACTGCCGTGATCACCGATATCCT
>DATLMT010000357.1:0-7259 GCA_035537135.1 Burkholderiaceae bacterium
GCCGGGCCGAGATCCCGCGGTTCGAAGCAGCCCTCGAGCAACAAGATCGGCCGGGTCCATCCGCAATCACGCGCACGCTGCGCCTCGTCGAGGTCCAGCAGAGCAAGTCCATCCGCCTCTGCAAAAGCGCGCACCGCGCGCGGCAGCCCGTGCCCGTATGCATTTGCCTTGACAACACCCCATACGAATCTTCCGCGTGCGTGACGGCGTGCAAGCGCGAGGTTGCGGCGCATTGCGGCCAAGTTGATCAATGCGGAAATCGGGCGCGGCATTTTCTATGGAACTTAAATGAGCAGAGTGAATTAAATGAGAAATTAGTACTCAATAGCATAGTGCCGCATCGCATCGGCGAATCGTAAGTGCGTGATATAACGCGATCAAAGCGCGGCACCAAGAACGACACCAAGCGCACAACTTTTTGGGAGACGTTTCGCTTGCTGCCACAGCACCGGCCGATTGCGCTATGAAACGCGGCTTCTACGTCATCATGGCCGCGCAATTCTTCTCATCTTTGGCTGACAACGCTCTGCTCATCGCCGCGATCGCGCTGCTGCGTGACGTTCATGCGCCGGGTTGGATGACGCCGATGCTGAAGCTGGTGTTTGTATTCTCGTATGTCGCACTCGCTGCGTTCGTCGGCGCGTTCGCCGATTCGTTTCCCAAAGCGCGCGTGATGTTCATCACGAACACGATCAAGATCGGCGGCTGCATCATGATGTTCCTCGGCGCACATCCTCTGCTCGCCTATGCGGTCATTGGCTTTGGTGCGGCGGCTTATTCGCCGGCCAAGTACGGCATCGTGACCGAGCTGCTGCCGCCTGAAAAGCTGGTCGTCGCCAATGGCTGGATCGAAGGTCTCACGGTGACGTCGATCATCGTCGGTTTTCTGATCGGCGGCGTGTTGATCGACAAGAACGTCGCGTCGTGGTTGCTGACGCACGATATGCCGGTGATCGAAACGGGAATTGACCTGCCCGCCGAGGCCGCTATCGCAGTGATCGTCTGGATTTACGTGCTGGCGGCGGGAATCAACCTGATGATCGGCGACACCGGTGCGCGTTACGCGAAGCAGCATGCCAACCCCTGGAAGCTAATCGTTGGATTCGTGCACTGCTGCAAAGTCCTATGGCGCGACAAGCTGGGGCAGATCTCTCTCGCGGTGACGACGCTCTTCTGGGGTGCGGGAGCGACGCTGCAATTCATCGTTCTCAAATGGGCTGAGACAGTGCTAGGGCTCGACCTCGCACGCGCTGCAATTTTGCAGGCCGTGGTTGCCGTAGGAATCACGATGGGTGCCGTTTACGCGGCAGCGACGGTATCGCTGAAAAAGGCGATGAATGTGCTGCCGGTTGGCATCGCAATGGGCGTGATCGTTGCCGGCGCCGCGTTCTACTCGCCCGCAGCGGTGCCTGAAGGCTCGATTCGCATCGGCATGATCAACGCAACTTACTTTTTGTTGGTTGCATGTGCGATTTTGGTGTTGATCGGCCTGCTTGCCGGCTACTTCGTGGTTCCGATGAACGCCTTACTGCAACATCGCGGTCACGTACTGTTGTCTGCCGGGCATTCAATCGCGGTGCAAAACTTCAACGAGAATTCCAGCATTCTGGTGATGCTCGGCTTCTATGCGCTGTTGGTGTGGTTAAACCTGGGTATCCAGACGGTAATGCTGCTGTTCGGCGTGTTCGTCGCACTGACGATGTTCCTGGTGCTGCTGCGCCATCGCTACAACCAGAGGCAGTTCGATTCGGTGGCGCTGATCGGCGAAGTGATCCACTGACAGCTGCTAATCGGTCGAGTGCACGCTGCGCGCCAGGCATAGATCGGCCCAGCTCTTCTCCTTGTCGATCAGATTGCGCAGCAGATAGGCGGGGTGATAAGTGACGACGACCGGTATCTGCCGCCCCGCCACGCTGATCCGATGCTGCTTGCCACGCAGGCTTGCAATGCTCGAATCCGTGCCGAGCAGCGACTGCGCCGCAAATCGCCCCATCACGACGATCAACGCCGGACCGACCAGCTCGATCTGGCGGCGCAGGAACGGTTCGCACTTCGCCACCTCTTCAGGCTCCGGGTTGCGATTGCCAGGCGGGCGGCACTTCAACACATTAGCGATATAAACCGACTTCGGTGTCTCTCCCAGACGCGACATCCCGATGCTCGCAAGCATGTTGTCCAGCAGGCGCCCAGCCTGCCCGACGAAGGGCTCGCCACGCGCGTCTTCTTCGGCGCCCGGCGCTTCGCCGATCAGCATCCAGTCGGCACGCGCGTTGCCGACGCCGAACACGGTCTGCTTGCGGGTCTCGCACAACGGACACGCGCGGCAGTGCGCAACCTCGCGCTGCAAGTCTTTCCACTCGAGCCTGGCGATGTCGGCAGCTCTATCCGCAACGGGCGGCACAACGCGTTCGCTGCGTTCTGCACCGCTGCGCAACCGGTAAATCGGACCGAGGCCCATCGCTCGCCACACCTGTGCGCGCCTGATATCCATCATTACAGCGACACGCGCATCACGACGGCATCTTCGCGGCCGCTTGCCGCCGGGTAGTACCCGCGCCGCACGCCGATTTTCTCGAACCCGTAGCGTTCGTACATTCGCACCGCAGAAGCGTTGCTCGGCCTGACTTCAAGCAGCATCGTGCGCGCGCCGTAGCCGCGCGCGACTTCCGCCATCCACTCAAGGGTGCGCCAGCCGACGCCCTCGCGTTGAGACGCGCGCGCGACGCTAAGGTTGAGCAGATGCGCTTCGTCGATCATCAGTGTCATTACTGCATACGCAACCAGCGCGGCTTGCCGGTCGCGCAAAACCCACACGCTGTAACCGGAGCGAACCGAGTCAAGAAAGTTTCCTCGTGTCCACGGAAACGGGTAAATGTCGGTTTCGATCGCGACGACTTCGTGCAAATCTGCCTCGACCATCGGCGCGTACCGATCTAGGTCGGGCTTCGGCAATGCGCTCAATGTTGCCCCCCGCCCGCCGCAGACGAGACGGCGCGCTCCTCAAGGCGGTCCCGTGAAGCGACTGCGCCCCGTCGCTCGTCAATAGTCAGTGCAACGTGATCCCGCACGTAAATGGGTGCCGCCTGCTCGGGCGCTATGGTGAGTCCGCGCCCCGCATCCAAGCGTGCCAGCGTTGCGATCGCAGCCGCTGAGGCCTTCGCATCCGGCAAGCTGATCCACGAACGTTCGCTCGGCCAGACGGCAGAAAACGCCGTTAGCGCGTTCCCCGCAACAATGCCGACATTTTCCGTATCCGCGAGCGGCGCCAGCGATTGCGGCAACTCGAGTGTCGGCGCTCGAATCTCAGTCAAATGCTGCCGCCGATAAATCGCGCAATACGATTCATTCATACGCGCATCAATTGCGGCCAGCAACAAATCGCCACTCGTATTGGCGGCAAACGCGTTCGCCGCAAGAGCACGCAGGTTGCCGACAGCAACCACGCGCTTGCGCTTGCCGTAGGCCAGGCCCTGCGCGACTCCGCACGCAATGCGTAAGCCCGTGAACGACCCGGGCCCCGCACCGAATGCAAAAACATCGACTTCAATCAGAGAAACACCTGCCTTTGCCAGCGCTTCATCGACCATCGGCAGCACACGCTCAGAATGCCTGTGGCCGACGGTCTCGTTAAGCTCGGTCAACTGTCCGCCCCGAAGCACCGCGACGGAACATACGTCGGTAGCGGTATCGATCGCAACGATAGTAGGCGATTCGCTCGGCATTGCGCCGGCATCTTAACGAAGCGATCGCGGTAGGGTCCGCGGTGGCGGCGCAATCGCAGCGCTTATACGATGAACTTCAGAGGTTCGAAGTGTCGCTGCAGCACCCGGTCCGATTCCAGACCCCACCAGTTTTCCAGCACTGACGCATAGACACGGCGAAAGTCCGTCGTATGCCGCAGGTTGCCGCCCTCGTCGAGCGCGCGCAGCGAAGGTGCGTCGCCGTACACTCCCCCGCGCACCTGCGCACCGAACGCGAACAAGTTGCCCGCGGTGCCGTGATCGGTGCCAGCGCTTTGGTTCTCCCGCGGACGCCTGCCGAACTCTGAGTAAGTCAGTATCAGCGTGCGATCCCAGAGTCCTTGCTCGCCCAATGCCGCTCGAAGCGCGACAACCGACTCGGCAACGATCTTCAGCAAATTCGCATGCGTGCCCAGTTGATTTTGATGCGTGTCGAAACCCGGAAGCGTCAGTCGCAACACAGGCACCTTGCCGGTCGTCGCGATGCCGGCAGCGTGCTGCACGGCCACTCCGAACACGCCGCGCGGAAATTCGGTCTTGAAGACAACGTCGGATCGAACGTCGGCGCCCGCACGCACGATGTCGCTTTCGACGCGTAATACGTGGGCCAATGATCCACGCGCGGGAACGTCGTCGGCCGACGCCAGGCGCGCCTGCCGCGCAAAGCGCGCCGGATCGTTCAAAGCCACCGCGCGCGCGCCGCCGGCCAACGGCCCCAGGTCAGCTGCGCCGATCACGACGCCATCCGCGCTCAGTGTCGAGAACGACGGTTGCCCGTGCATCGTGCGCGTCAGCCATCCGGTTTGCAGATACTGCTGGCTGTCGGACGCGGTGTCCCAAATCTCGATCGAGCGGAAGTGAGACAGATTCGGTGACGGATAACCGATGCCTTGCAGAATTGCCATCTGACCCTCGCGCCATAGCGACTCGAGTGGCGCCAGCGACGGGTGTAGCGCCGGCGCGCCGGCAAAGCGAGCGACGGCGTCGGGTTTAAGTCCAAGGCGCGGACGCAGATCGAAGTACACGCCGTCTTCGATCGGAATCACCGTATTCAATGCGTCGTTGCCACCGCGCAGCTCGATCAGAATCAGCAACCGTGGCGTCGCGGTTGCCGCCGCCGGCAGCGACGCACACGACAACAGTGCGGACGAAGCAGTCAGGAAAGCGCGGCGATCCATCGCTTAGCTGCGTTTACTTTAGTTGATACGCGGGATCGAGGACGATCGCGCGCAATGCGTCGAGCCCCAGCGATCCCTCGCGCGCGGGTGAAGTCGCAGGAACTGCCAGCACCGCATGTTCTAGCTTGGTGCGAGCGCCCAGTGGCACCACCCGTTCCGGAGCGAGTCCGGAGCGCGCGAGCCACTCCTGCGCGTCGACGCGCACCGACAGCGTTTGTTCGAGCATCTGCAGCCCACGGCGCGGAAGCTCGTCAGCCTTCATCGCGGCGGACATCGTGTCATCCACCACTTCAATGCCGGACTTGGCGTCCGCTGACACATTCAGCGCACGCTCAAGGAATTGCTTGCGTGCGAGCAACGTATGCGTGTTGATCCACGCATCTCCGCCGGGCCAGCCGCGAACGTTCGGCGGCGAAAACAGGTTTTGCCCCATGCCGGCCAGCGCAACTGCGGCCGCGACTGGTTGGCTCAACCGTGCGCCGGATTGCCGCACGAAGCCGACCATTAAATCGGCCGGAGATTTCACCAAAGCATTGTCTTCATCGCGCGCGATGACCTCAGGCTGCAGCAGCAATGCACGCACCGGCTGCGCGATGCTCCATCCGCTCGAGCGAAACTGGGCGGCGATTTTCCTGACTCGCACTTCGTCAGGCTGAGACGACACGAACTCGCGCCACAGCTTGCGCACGATGAACTCGGCCGCGCCCGGCTGCGCAAGGATGATATCGAGCACGGCATCACCATCGAACTTGCCGCTCTTGCCAAACACAGTCTTCTCACCGTCGTCATGCAGAAGGCGGCGGAACATAAAGCCGCCCGACTCCACATCGATGCTCCAGCCGGTGAACGCGCGCGCCGCTTGCTTGATGTCTTCTTCGCTGTACCTTCCCTCGCCGAGCGTGAAAAGCTCCATTACCTCGCGCGCGAAATTTTCATTCGGAGAGCCGCGGCGATTGGTCGCCGAATCGAGATAGATCAGCATCGCCGGGTCTTTGGCCACGGCATGCAACAGCTCATCAAAGCGGCCAAGCGCATGCGCGCGCAGCAACGCGTTCTGCCGATACATCAGCTGCGTGTAGCGAACCTTAGGCTGCGCCGACACGAAGTGGTTGTGCCAGAAAAGCGTCATGCGTTCCGTAAGCGGGGAAGGTGTTTGCACCATTTCCCGCAACCACCAGCCGCGCAGATCAAGGCCCATCCGGACCTGCTTCTGAATCTCGGCACGGCGCGCCTCATCACTCATGGTCCGCAGCTCGCGTGGGGCAACGAAGCGCTCATCGATCCAGGCAGGAGCCGCGGTAACCGCAGTGGTACGCACGCCTGCAAGTAGCCGGTCGACTGCGGCCGCGTGGCTCAGCGTGGAGTACGCCGCAATTTCATCGTCGTTCGGCGCGAAGCCCGCTCGTGTCAACAGCAGCTTGGCGCCTTGCACGCCCAGCGCCGGCTCAGCGGCCGGCGCAACGCTGCTGGCCACAAGCACCAGTACGGACACGACGCCTACGAGCCAGCGAGTCATCTGTTCGGCCCGCGGTTGCCACCGTCGCCACGCCGATAAACATCGCGCCGTGCCTGTTCGACCTGCTCGCGCAAGCGCTGCCGTTCCTCAGGTGAAAGCTGGCGGCGCGGTGGAGGTACGTTCTGGTCGTAGCTCGGCGCGCGATTGTTCTGTTGGCGCTCAAGATTCTGCTGTCGCTCAATAAATCGCTGCCGCATCGCGTGCCGTTCATCGGGCGGGATCTGCCCGCGCATATCCTGCTGGGGCGTCATTCGGCGCCTGGCCATTTCGCGCTGCTCCGGCGACATCTGCTGGGCCATCTCGCGACGCTGCTCGGGCGTCATCCTTTCCCACACCTGACGCCTCTGCTCTGGGCTCGGTCCGGGCTGCGCATAGGAAGGCACTGATGCAAACAATGACACCGCAACGATCGCCGCCGCGCCAAGGACGCGAAAAGGTTGAAATGGCGGCATCAGCGGGCGGCGAGGAATCGATCGATTCATGGTGCGCATGATATTTGTTCAGACCTAATAGATGGAGCACTCACGCTCGCAACCGATGCAGCACGCGGGTAAATTCTGTAACACTTTGTTTGCGAAAACGTGCTCTAGCACCAAGTTCCCTAGCATCGCGCCCCTGCTGCCGCCTGCGAGAACCCATGCCGCGCCATAAATCCCCGAAAATACTCGTCGTCGACGACGACGCACGTTTGCGCGACCTGCTGCGGCGCTACCTGGGCGATAACGGCTACGCCGTGTTCGTCGCCGACAGCGCGCAGTCGATGAACAGACTGTGGCAGCGCGAGCGCTTCGACCTGCTGATTCTTGATCTGATGATGCCCGGTGA
>DATLMT010000358.1:0-7712 GCA_035537135.1 Burkholderiaceae bacterium
AGGCGAAACAATTTTCCAAATAGCGCCTGCGGTGCAATGCGAAGGCCGCCGAGCGACGGATGTGCGAGGAACATCATGTCTTCGAATTCGCGCTTCAGCGCGGCCAACGTTGCAACCCCGCACACCATCGGCGCGATTAGCACCAGTTGCACGCCTTCGCCGCGAGCGAGCTCGAGCTGCGCGCGCATCTCGTTAAAGTGGCCGTACAAGCTCGGCGCATACAGCGTACGGCCGCAAGTGCGCCCGGCGTTGGCGTCGGCAACGGCCTGCTGACAAGCGCGCACCCGACTGGCAAACGGCGCGCTGCGTTGATTGGCCCAGCCGTGGTCGTCCTTGATCACGTCGATTCCCGCTGCTGTGAAGACGGTGCACATGCGCGCCAGCCGGTCGACCGGCAGACCAATGGGTTTCAGCGCGGTGCACGTCAATGGACGCTCGAATGCTCCTGTACACCGGCGCATTCCGTTGATGCCCTGGTTCGGCCCACCCCAGACGCGAGCCAATGTCTCCGGCAGTTCAATATCAAGCAGCTCAACGTCAGACTGCAGCGACGAATTGCCGAACAGCATGTTCATCAGTTGTCCAGCGTCCTCGCCCACCGTGTCGCTGCTCAACGCAAGGCGCGCGGTGTGCACGCCGTCGCTGTCAGTCACCACTTCCTCTACACGCGCGACCATTGTGTCGAGCACTTGTTGATCGGTAACTGAGGTCGCGAGCATTTCGATGCTTTGTTCGAGCGCGAGCTGCTGCGCGCGATGACCGGCGTCACCAGCCGGCACGCGCAGCCGGTAGACAGCACTGACACGTCGCGGATCACTCATGCGGACTAAATCACTTCGAAGTAGCGCTTCAACTCCCAATCGGTCACCGCGTCCTGCCACTGGCGCCACTCCCACTCGCGCGTCGCGGCGAAGTGATCTACAAAGATGTCACCGAACCAGTCGCGCGCCCTATCGCTGCGGCGAAAGATCTCCGTCGTTTCCTTCAGCGAACGCGGTGCGCGCGGAATGTTTTCGGCGCCCTGATTGGTGCCGGTGATAGGCGGCGCGGTCAGCTTCAGTTTCTTTTCGATGCCGTGCAGGCCCGCGGCGAGCAGCGCCGCAACGGCCAGATAAGGATTGATGTCTGCGCCCGGGCAGCGCGTTTCAAGCCGGGTGCTCTTAGGCGAGCCCGGAATGACGCGAAAGCTGGCGGTTCGGTTATCGATGCCCCACGTGGGTTTAACCGGGGCCCAGAAGCCGTCGACCAGTCGCTTGTAGCTGTTCACGGTGGGCCAGAACATCGGCGCGAATTCCATCAGCACGGCAATTTGTCCTGCGAGATAGCTTTCGAACACCTTGCTCATGCCGAGCTTCGCCGTTTTCCTCGAACCCTCATCGAAGAACAAATTGTTCTTTCCGTCGGTCAGCGACTGGTGCACATGGCCGCTGCAACCCGGATACTCGGCGCTCCATTTGGCCATAAAGCTCGGCGTGATGCCGTAGCTGGCGCCGATCTCCTTCGCGCTGCTTTTGAATAGGACGCCGCGATCGGCGCATTCGAGCGCGTCGGAAAACTGAATCGCAGCTTCGTACACGCCGGGCCCGGTTTCGGTGTGCAGCCCTTCGATCGGCACGCGGAACTCCAAAAGCTTGTCCATCAGCGCATTGAAATACTCGCGATGCGCGTTCGATCGCAGCAACGAATAGCCGAACATGCCGGGCGTTAGCGGCGTCGGATCGACGCCTTTCTTCGCCGCCCAGCTCTGCGGAGTCTCAGCAAAGTTGAACCACTCGAACTCCAGACCGCACATCGGTTGCACACCAAGCTGCTCGGCCCGCTTGATCACCTTCTTCAGCAATTGCCGAGGGCAAATAGGAAATGCAGAACCGTCAGCGTTGATGAAGTCGCCCAGGAAAAACGGCACGTGATCGTCCCACGGCACATTGCGGGCGGTCGCGGTGTCGAGTTGCACCAGAACATCGGGAAAGCCGTGCTGCCAGCCGATCACGTGTGTGTTGTCGTACACGCTGTCGGTCATGTCCCAGCCGAATACGACGTTGCAGAATCCAAAGCCGCCGTCCACCGCCGAAGCGAACTTGTCCTTGTGCAGATACTTGCCACGCAGAACGCCGTCGATATCGGTCACGGCGACCTTGACTTTGCCCGACGCGGACGGTTGCACAGTTCCTCGCGCGTCGCCCGCCGCAGCGGTCGCCGTCATCTTCTTGCTTGGCATGTTGCTTCTCCTCCGGCGGTCAGTCTGAATCAGCGCGCGACAAATGTCCAAGCCCTACAATTGCACGTTTTTTGTCGCGCTGAGAAGGCAATGCCGATTTACGCATACAAATGCGCGGAGTGCGGCCACGAATTGGACGTAATCCGCAAAGTGTCCGACCCTCCGTTGACCGAGTGCCCCCAGTGCACCAAGCCCGCGCTCGTCAAGCAGGTCACCGCGGCGGGATTTCAATTGAAGGGCGCGGGTTGGTACGTCACCGATTTTCGCGATCAGGGAAAGAAAAAAGAAAAAGGCAAACCCGAGGAGCCCTCGAAAACCGAGGCGGCTGATGCGAAAACTGAGGCCAAATCGGATACGAAGACCGAGGCCACTGACTCCAAAGGCGCGACCGAAACGAAAACAGAATCAAAGAGCGACGGCGTCGTGAAGCCTGCGCCCGCCCCGGCTGCGTCGCCTCCGCCACCGGCCGGCGGTAAGTCGAGCGAAAGCGGCTAACGGGCGCAATGTTCAAGAGATATTTGATCGCGGGCCTGCTGGTCTGGATTCCGTTGGCAATCACCTTCTGGGTGCTTGACCTGATCGTCAGCACAATGGATCAGACACTCTTGCTGCTGCCGACGAACTGGCGGCCCGATACGCTGTTGCAATTTCATGTTCCCGGCATCGGATTGCTGCTGTCGTTGTTGATCGTGCTGGTGACGGGAGTACTTGCCGCCAACATCATCGGCGAGCGCCTGTTGCGGTGGTGGCACGGCCTTCTGAATCGGATTCCGATCGTGCGCTCGATCTATTCCAGCGTGAAACAGATTTCGGATACGTTGCTGGCGACGCGCGGACAATCTTTCCGCAAAGTGGTGATGATCGAATTTCCGCAGCGCGGCCAGTGGACGCTCGGCTTCGTGGTCGGCTCGCCGGGTGCGACGATTGCGGCTGCCACCGCGGTCGATGCGATCACGGTCTACGTTCCCACTGCGCCGAATCCCACTTCCGGCTACGTCCTCGTTGTGCGACCGGACGATGTGCGTGAAGTGGACATCAGCGTCGACGATGCGCTGAAGTTTCACATCTCTCTTGGCGTAGTCCCGCCACGGGTGAGCGCCAGGGTCCCGCGCTCTGCGGTCAGCAACCAGTTAACCTAAGTTGCCGGACCGCCAAGGGCCGGCGCCCCCGACTATGACAAGAACCGAATACGCGGGCCTCGTAAACGCCAAGTTCATCGGCCAAAGCGTGACTTTATTTGGCTGGGTGCATCGACGGCGCGACCACGGCGGCGTCATTTTTATCGACTTAAGAGATCGGGAAGGACTCGTTCAAATCGTGTGCGCTCCAGATAACGCGGAAGTTTTCTCGGCGGCGGAAAAAGTGCGCAGTGAATACTGTTTACAGATCGTCGGCATCGTGCGCATGCGTCCGGACGGGACCATCAACGCCGCGCTTACCACGGGGGAAATCGAAGTCGTTTGCCAGCAGCTGAACATCCTCAACCCTTCGGTGCCGATCCCGTTTCAGATCGACGACGACAACCTGTCGGAGACCACGCGGCTGACGCATCGCGTGCTCGACCTCCGCCGGCCTGCGATGCAGAAAAACATGATGCTGCGTTATCGGGTCACGATGTCCGTACGCAAATACCTGGATGCTGCGGGCTTCATCGATATCGAAACGCCGATGCTGACACGCAGTACACCCGAAGGCGCGCGGGATTACCTCGTGCCGTCTCGCGTGCACCCCGGGTCCTTTTTCGCGCTACCGCAGTCGCCGCAGCTTTTCAAGCAGCTGCTGATGGTCGCGGGGTTCGATCGCTACTACCAGATCGTCAAGTGTTTCCGCGATGAAGATCTGCGCGCTGACCGGCAGCCCGAGTTCACGCAGATCGACGTCGAGACTTCGTTTCTAGACGAGGTTGAGATTCGCTCGATGATGGAGCAAATGACGCGTGTGGTCTTCGAAGAAGTGCTTTCGGTCAAGCTGCCGCAGCCGTTTCCGGTGATGACATACGCCGATGCGATGCGGCTGTATGGGTCCGACAAGCCCGATCTGCGTATCAGCCTGCAGCTGACCGAGTTGACAGACGTGATGCACGATGTCGAGTTCAAAGTGTTCAAGGCAGCCACCGCGATGAAGGACGGCAAGGTCTTTGCACTGCGAATTCCGGGTGGCGGCGAGCTGCCGCGATCCGAGATCGACGGTTACACCGATTTTGTCAAGATTTACGGCGCCAAGGGCCTTGCATACATCAAGGTCAATCAGGCCGCGCAGGGCAGGGGCGGCCTGCAAAGTCCGATCATCAAGAATCTGCATGATGCAGCGCTGGCGGAAATCATCAAACGCACCGATGCGAGGGATGGCGATTTGATTTTCTTCGGCGCCGATCGCGCGAAGATCGTATTTGACGCGTTGGGCGCTTTGCGCATCAAGATCGGCCACAGCGAGTTCGGCCGGGCGCGCGGTTTGTCGAAAGAGGGCTGGCAGCCCCTGTGGGTGGTGGATTTTCCGATGTTCGAGTTCGATGAGGAAGCGCAGCGCTACGTCGCCGCGCATCATCCGTTTACCAGCCCGAAGGACGGTCATGAAGATCATCTCGCGACCGATCCGGCGCGGGCGATCGCGAAGGCATACGACATGGTCTTGAACGGCTGGGAAATCGGCGGGGGTTCGATCCGGATTCATCGCGAGGAAGTTCAGAGCAAGGTATTTCGCGCGTTGAAGATTGGTGCTGAAGAAGCGCAGGCGAAATTCGGATTTTTGCTGGACGCCCTGCAGTACGGCGCGCCTCCGCACGGTGGCGTTGCGTTTGGGCTCGACCGCATCGTGACGTTAATGGCTGGCGCCGAATCGATCCGCGATGTCATCGCGTTTCCGAAGACGCAGCGTGCGCAGGACTTGCTGACGCAGGCGCCCAGCGAGGTGGATGAGAAGCAGCTGCGCGAACTTCACATTCGTGTGCGTGGCGAAGCAAAGACGATCGAGCCGAGAACACCTTCAACCGCGCACCGGCTCGGGTGAAAATTCCGGAGTCGGTGCTGGTCGTGATCTACACGCCGGCACTCGATGTGCTGATTATCGAGCGTGCCGACCATCCCGGGTTCTGGCAATCGGTGACCGGCAGCAAGGCAACGCTCGATGAGCCTTTGCACACCGTATGCGTGCGCGAGATTGCCGAGGAGACGGGACTGCGTGTCGCCGGCGAGCAGCTTGACGATTGGAAGATCAGCCATAGCTTCGCCATTTACGAGCACTGGCGTCATCGCTATGCGGCTGGCGTTACGCATAATACGGAGCATATTTTTGGACTTCGCTGGCCGGATCGCTTTGAGCCGCAGCTCAATCCCCGTGAACACATCGACTTTCGATGGCTCCCTTGGCGCGCAGCCGCGGATGCCTGCTTTTCGTGGACCAACGCGGAAGCGATTCGACGTCTGGAAAGTCTGGAAACCGGTCGCGGCACTTAGCCTCTTATTGCACGTGAGCGGTGCGCTGTCTCAGGCTTTGCCAACCGTTTCAGTCGAACGCGAAAGCGATACTTTCTACGTTCGGGCCCGTGCCAGCGTTGCAGTCGATCCGCGAATCGCGTGGGACACGCTCACCGATTACGAGCACATGCACGAGTTCTTGCCCAACATCGCCCGCTCAAGGGTCGTCGCGCGCCGGGGTACGAGCGTGACCGTCGAGCACATGGGGCAGTTCCCGCTTTTTTTCTTCGATGTTCCGGTCCGCGTGCGGCTTTCGATAACGCAGCAGCCGTACGAACGCATCATGGCGCGCTCCGAACCCGGTGAAGTTGGCGGCAGGGCGCAGACACTGCGATCTTTTTCGGGCAGGTACGACTTGGCGGTCGTCACGCTCGACCGGCGTGCTGGCGTGCGGCTTGACTACGAGTCGCGCTTCGAGCTGGCTGAGCCGCTGCCGCCGATCGTCGGCGATGTATTCGGCACCGCAATGGTGACCAAGACCGTGCGCCTGCAATTTGAAGCGATGGTTCGGGAGATGGTGCGGCGACAGGCTGGCCGCGCTTCGATTGAGAAATCGCAATGAGCAGACTTCAGTTAGTTGCGGTGTTGAAGCGGGCTTTACAGGGCGTATTCGTGCTAGTGGTGGCCGGATGCGCGACCGTCGACCCCTATGCATTGCCACCGATGGTGCAAAACCTGCAGCGCGACGACGCTGTCGGCTACTGCGCGCGGTTGTTCGCGGATATCGATCGGCGCATCGAGTCGCTCCACGTGCGCGACGCCGAAGCGCATCGCATTGCCGGATTCCCGTACCTTCGCGTCGACCGTGTAAGTGCGGCACTGGCGGCGCGTGCAATAGGTTCTGAGCAAACGCAGGCCTGGCGCGCGCGTTTGCGAGAGCTCGACGAATCGGCACGCGCGACCGAGCTCGCGAACGCTACGTTGAGCATTGACGATTTACCGCGCTGCCGCAGCCTGCTGGAGAGCGCTGACACCGATGCTGCCGCGATTGCATCGCTGCGAGCTGCTGCAAAGGTGCCGGATGACTACAGCATCGGCCTGCGAGTGCTCGGCGTGTACCCATTGGCGCGTTTGCCGTTCGCCGCGGGGATCGCGCGCTGGCAGGCGGATACGCGCGCGGCATTTACAACGCCGCTCGATGCGTTGCCGGTACGCGGCCAGCTGCTGCGCTACGGCCCTGCTCAAAGCCTGGAGCTACCGCCGACAACATTGAGTGTCGACGTGCTCGGCGTTCCGATCATTTCAGCGGCCCAAGCGGCCGCGTTGTTCGCCCGGCATGCGCCGGTGCTGCACATCGACGCCGCAGGTGAGTTCGACCGGATCGGTGGTCTGAAGCTGGATGCCGAGGACCAAGTGTTTGTCGACGCCGCCGCTGTCGTCGTCTACACGCGCCTGACGTATGCGCTTATCGGGGGCCTGATTCATCCGCAACTGGTCTACACATTCTGGTTCGGCGAGCGCCCGCGGGCGGCCGGGGGGACGTTTGATCTGCTCGCGGGCAAGCTTGACGGTGTCGTCTGGCGCGTGACGATCAATGCAGCCGGCGACGCGTTGGTCTACGACAGTATGCACGCATGCGGGTGTTATCACCTGTTCTTTCCAACGGAAAAAGTGGTCACGCGCAGTTTGCCTGCAACCCTCGACGAAACTCTGTTCGTTCCGCAAACCGTGCGCGGTGTGGGGCGCGGCGAAAAAGTGGTGCTGGGCATCGAATCCGGCACGCACTATCTGCAACGCGTCTTGGTCGGCACAATCAGTGAAGACGGCCAGCCGCCTGCCATCGCCTATGCCTTGCAAGACGAGCGAAAGCTAACGACTATGCCCCGCCGCGCCGGCGGCACCCGCAGCGCTTACGGCGAAGACGGCATGATCGCCGGCACCGAACGTGCGGAGCGCTGGTTTTTTTGGCCAATGGGCATCAAATCGGCCGGGCAGATGCGCCAGTGGGGCCATCATGCGACGGCGTTCGTCGGGCGACGGCACTTCGACGACCCCCTGCTTTTCGACGCTTACTTTGACCT
>DATLMT010000359.1:0-4657 GCA_035537135.1 Burkholderiaceae bacterium
ACACGTCTGACGGCACGCGAGAACGTCGAGTACTACGCGCAGTTGCGCAACGTACCGTTAAAGCTCGGCAGCGAGCGTCTAGCGATGATGGCGGAGCTGCTGGACATGGGTCCGCTGCTGGAGCGCCGCGTCGAGGGCTTCTCGACCGGGGAGCGGCTGAAGGTCGCGCTCGCTCGCGCTCTGATCCACGACCCGCATCATTTAATCCTTGATGAGCCGACCAATGGACTCGACGTCGTCTCGACGCGCGCTTTGCGGCGGTTGCTCGTACACCTGCGCAACCAACGGAAGTGCATCGTCATCTCATCGCACATCATGCAGGAGGTCGATCAGCTGGCCGACGAAATCGTGATCGTCGCGCGCGGGCGCACCGTAGCGCACGGAACCGCACAACAGATTCGCGCGGAAGCGGGCACTGATTCGCTGGAAGACGCGTTCGTCAAGCTCGCGTATGAACCAGAAGCGACGACGACTCAATGAGGACCGCGTCGACGGTATTTCGCAAGGAACTGACCGATGCGCTGCGCGATCGCCGCACCTGGTTGATCGTCCTCGTTACATCGATCCTGGCCGGGCCGCTGACGTTGTATCTGCTGTCGATCTTCATTGCGAGCGTCGAGGAAGGTGCGGCCAAGCGCGAAATTTACGTCGCCAACGCAGCCGCCGCGCCGACATTGATCAACTTTCTGCAGCGCGCCGGCGCGACTATTAAGGATGCGCCCGAGGAATACGTGGCACAGATCAAGTCGGGGCGCTTGCAAAATGCAGTGATCATCGTTCCCGACAATTTCGAGCAGCGCCTTGCCGCTGGTGAGACGATCCGGCTGCCTGTCACGTTCGACGAAACCGCCACCCGCGCGCAGCCGGCAACGCGCTTGACTCTAAATGCAGTGCGCGGCTTCGCGCGTGAGCTGGGTACGCAGCGCCTGCTGGCGCGCGGAGTCAGCCCGCAGATCCTGGCTGCCGTCGAGGTCGAGGAGATCAACATTGCCAGCAGCCAGGCGCGCGGCGCGCAGCTGCTGTTCCTGATTCCTTGGCTGGCGCTACTCGGTTCAGTGGCTGGCGCGATCAGCGTCGCCATCGACGTTACTGCTGGCGAGCGCGAACGCGGCTCGCTCGAGCCGCTGCTGATGAACCCGGTCGCAGCCGGTGCTGTGGTGCTCGGAAAGTGGGCAGTCGTAGCGTTGTGTTCGGCGGCGGTCGTCATCCTGACGCTGATCGGCTTCAAAATGGCGATGCAGTTCATACGTAGCGAAAACCTGTCGGCGCTGATGCAATTTGGATTCAGCGAGCTCGCACTGTTCGTCGTAATGCTGCTGCCCTTTTCGGCGATGATCGCGTCGCTAAACATGCTGGCTGCTACCTACGGCCGCAGCCACAAAGAGGCGCAAACCTACGCCACCTATCTCGCGATGCTGGTCAATTTCACGCCGATCGTCCCGCTGTTCATCTCGATCCGCGACGCCGCATGGCAACTGTTCGTCCCCGCAATGGCTCAGCAAGCCGTAATGATGCGAGCGCTGCGCGGTGAAACGATCAGTGCAATCGATATTCTTCTGCCTGGTGGAATGGCGATCGCGATTACGTCGGCAGCCTTGCTTGCCCAGGGACGATTGCTGCGCAACGAGCGAATCATCTTTTCGCGGTAGTTGTTTGGGGCCGCCGGCGCAGATGTGCCGTGCCCTTGTGCGCGCGACGCCGCTCCGCCTTGACCCGGCGCGCAAGATGACATCGCACCGCACAGGGGCCGCGAAGGAAGCACACGCCTATCACCTTTATTCGCACATCACACCATCCTCGCAGTGCGATAATCGCCCCCGCCGATGTCTGAGCCATACACCGCAACTGTCCCGCTCGACCCGCTAGACGCGCCGGTTCCTGCGCCTCCGAAGACGATTGGCCGCTTCACGATCCTGAATGAGATTGGACGCGGCTCGTACGGTGTGGTCTACGCCGCGCACGACCCCGTTCTGGCGCGCGAAGTTGCGATCAAGATCATCCCGCTGGCGCGCGAGGATCAGTTTCGCACCCAGATCGAGGCGAGCTTTCTGCACGAGGCGAAGTCTGCCGGCGGCATGAGTCACCCGAGCATCGTCACTATCTACGACGCCGGCAAAACTGATTCGTTCGCGTACATCGCGATGGAGCGCCTGCACGGCCAGGATCTGCACGAGTATCTGGCAAGCGGCAACCGCATGAGTCCACGCCAGTCGGCGGCGATGATGATGCGCGTGGCAGATGCGATCCATTACGCCAACAAGCGCGGGCTGGTTCATCGCGACATCAAGCCGAGCAACATTTTTCTGTCGCGCGATCTGAAGCCCAAGCTGCTCGACTTCGGCACCGCGCTGGCGCCTGTTCCTGAAACCAAGCTGCGCGGCACGCGTCAGTTGGTTGGCACACCGAACTACATGTCGCCCGAGCAGGCCGATGGCGGAACACTCGATGCACGCAGCGATATTTTTTCGCTTGGAACCATTTTGTACGAGCTTTTATGCGGCCGGCGCGCGTTCGATGGCCGCACCGTCGATGAGACCTTGGACCAGGTCCTCTCCGCTAATCCGAAGTCAGTCGACCGTGTGCGCCCGGAAACTCCGCCTGCTCTGGTCGAGATCGTGCGCAAGGCGATGGCCAGAGAGCCGGCGGCGCGCTATCAAAAGGCAGCCGAACTGCGCAATGCGCTGGCCGATTTCGTAGACGGCTCCCGTGCACCCGCCGCCGACACCTCGGTTGCTACGCGCGCGATTGAAGCACGCGTAGCCACGGCTCCCGCGCGCAAACGCGCGTTGAGTGGACGCGCACTGGTGTCTATCGTGACGGGTGCGGTCGCGATCATCGTGCTGGTTGCGGCGTTGCGTCGCGAACAACCGCCCCCGGCGCGGGTCGAACCTGTCGCGCCAGTCGTTACCGTGCAGCCCGTCACTGCGCCGCCAGTCGAGCCGCCGCCTGCGCCATTGACAGAAACGATCGCCGCCGAGGCAGCAGCGCTTGAAAAGCAGGCCGCCGACGCACGAGCGGCAGCGGCAGCGCGCCGCAAAATAGAGCCGCCCCCCGCACCGGTGCCGCCGCCGCGCGACGGCACGGTGGCGCTGGCAGTCTCGCCGTGGGGCGAGATTACCGTCGACGGTGTTGAGCGCGGCGTCTCGCCGCCTCTGACGCAGCTGACGTTAGCACCAGGCGTGCATACGATCGAGATTCGTAATGGCTCGGGGGCGCCGTTTATTGCGCGTGTCGAAGTCAAATCAGGTGAGACGCTCGCCTTGCAACATCGCTTTTAGTTGCTCGCCTCTCGTGTACGCGATTGCTTCGCACGTGCATTCGTCATGAATAGTTAGCGGGCCACTTGCGGGGGGCTTGGGGGCCCAAGGCAACAGCAGCGAAAGCGTCTATCCGGCTCCTGTGGTGGGTTAATTCGCTGTTTCCCGCCGATTGTGATGTGTCCTGACATCGGCTAGCCTGACACCGATGCCCCAGGCGTTGACACAAAATTTGAAGCTGATCGGCCGCTATTCGATCCTGCGAGAACTGCGGCGCGATCGGCATACGGTGGCTTATCTCGCGATGGATCCCGTGCTCAATCGCGAGCTGGTCTTGAAAGCCGTGCAGTTGCAGCCGCGACGCGGCGAAGAATCGGCAGGCCACGAGCGCATCGAGCAGGCGTTCATGCGTCAGGCGCAGGCAGCGGGGCGCTTGCATCATCCGCACATCGTGACGGTGTTCGACGCCGGTCGTGTGCACAACATCGGTTTCCTGGCACTTGAGCGCGTCGACGGCAAGCTGCTTGACGAAGCGATGCACGACGGCTTTCGGCCCGGTGTGCTGCAGGCAGCCGACATTGCAGCCCGTGTTGCCGACGCCGTTGAGCACGCTCACTCGCGCGGCGTGCCGCACGGACATCTGGCGCCATCGCGTATATATCTGCAGGAGCCCGAGAAAGTACCCAAGGTGATGGGCTTCGGCGGCTGGATCGACAGCGGAGCAACGGGCGACTTCGAGCTCGCCGGGACGCAGTCGATGCTGCCGTACTTTCAGAATGAGCTCGGTCCCGAAGCGCGCCGCAAAGACATTCGTGCGCTCGGCGCGCTACTGTTTCTGTTGCTGACTCACACGCGGCCGGACCTGAATGCGCTGCGTGCGCGCAAAGGCGGTGAGAGCCCCATCATCGAGATTCGTCCGGCCGCACCACTCGCGCTGGCCGAGATTGCTGAGAGTGCGCTTGAGCTGCACGGCGCGCGGCCGTTCGGTACAGCAGCCCAATTTCGCAACGCCCTGACGACATTCTTGTGGGGTAACCGGGGCAATCAACCGTCGAGCGCAGCGACGATCACCGGCATGCCAGCGCGCGTCGAGATTGTGCCAACTGCGCAGCGTCGCGTTGCCACCAGCGTGCAATCCTCGGTCCGTGGCGCCAAGCCGCCGGCGCGTGCCGGAAACCATATGGCACTGGCTGCAGCGGCAGGAGCGATCGCGTTGATTGCTGCGTTCGGCACGGCGTGGCGCGACACCGGGCGCCCAACCGCGATCGCCCCGATCGCTAACGCATTAACTTCGAATCCAGATTCACAGGCGCAATCGGAAGGTCCCGTATCGGCGAACGGCTCCCCGTCCCTGCCGGAGAACGCGCGAACAGAATCACAGTTAGCAACCCCACGCGGCG
>DATLMT010000360.1:0-3775 GCA_035537135.1 Burkholderiaceae bacterium
ATGGGAATTTTTTACGATTACATCCCGCACAAGAGCGTGAAGCTGATCGGCGTCGAGGCGGCAGGCGAGGGTTTGGCGAGCATGCGGCATGCGGCAAGCCTGCAGCGCGGCACGCCCGGCGTGCTGCACGGCAACCGCACGTATCTGCTGCAAAACGACGATGGTCAGATCATGGAGACGCATTCTGTGAGCGCGGGGCTCGATTACCCCGGAGTCGGGCCCGAGCACGCGTGGCTGAAGGACGAAGGCCGTGCCGAATACGTCGGTGCCACCGACGAAGAAGCTTTGCAGGCGTTTCACGATTGTTGTCGCATTGAAGGAATCATTCCAGCGCTTGAATCGAGTCATGCACTGGCGCACGCAATGCGTCTTGCGCCGACGCTGCCGAGGGATTCGATTTTGTTGGTGAATCTCTCCGGCCGCGGCGACAAAGACCTGCACATCGTTGCCGACCGACAGGATCAGAAGCTCTGATGTCGCGCATCGCAGGCCGCTTCGACGAAGTGCGCGTGCGCGGACGCAAGGGACTGATTCCGTACATCTGCGCCGGCGATCCGTCGCATGCGTTGACCGTGCCCTTGCTGCACACGCTTGCGCGCGCCGGCGCGGACGTGATCGAGCTCGGCGTTCCTTTTTCGGATCCGATGGCCGATGGCCCGGTGATTCAGCGTGCGGCGGAGCGCGCGATACGAAACGGAGTCGGTCTGAAGGACACGCTCCTGATGGTGGCCGACTTTCGAAAAACAGATGTTGCGACGCCGGTCGTGTTAATGGGCTATGCGAACCCGATCGAGCGCATGGGCCGCACCGAATTCGCCCGCGCCGCGCAGTCCTCCGGGGTCGACGGTGTGCTTGTTGTCGATTACCCGCCGGAGGAGGCGATCGATTTCTCTGCGCAATTGAAAGCAGTCGGCATTGATCCGATTTTCCTGCTGACGCCGACGACAACCGACGAACGGATGGCGGCGATAGCGGCGCAGGCAGCGGGCTATCTGTACTACGTCAGCTTGAAGGGGACCACCGGTGCCGGGCACCTTGATGTAGCGGCAGTCAAGGCGCGGCTGCCAGTGATACGCCGCCATTCGGGTCTGCCTGTTGCCGTGGGATTCGGAATTCGTGACGCCGCCAGTGCGCAGTCGGTGGCGCAAGTGGCAGATGCAGTGGTCATTGGCTCGCGCATCATTCAGGAAATGGAAGCCGCTGCAAGTGACGGCGCTCTGCTAGCCGCCGAGCGATTCGTCGCTGGAATTCGGGTCGCAATCGACAACGCGCAGGTCGTACGCGCTGCTTAGCACTTCGGGAGCATCGATGAGCTGGATCGACAAGATTTTGCCGCCGCGGATCAAGCGCGAAGAAGGGGCCACGCGCAAGACGGTGCCCGAGGGGTTGTGGACCAAGTGTCCGGGTTGCGAAGCAGTGCTGTACACGGCTGAGCTGCAAAAGACATTGTTCGTGTGTCCAAAGTGCAGCCAGCACATGCGCATCGGCGCACGTGCAAGGCTCGATGCCTTGCTGGATGCCGAAGGCCGCTACGAAATCGGTCAGGAGATCCTGCCGGTCGATGCGCTGAAGTTTCGTGACAGCCGCAAGTATCCGGAGCGGCTTCAGCAGGCGATGGAAGACACTGGCGAGACCGACGCATTGATTGTCATCGGCGGATCGATTCGTGCGCTGCCGGTGGTGGCCGCATGTTTCGAATTCGATTTCATGGGCGGCTCGATGGGCTCGGTGGTGGGAGAGCGCTTCGTCCGCGGCGTTCAGACCGCAATCGAGCAAAAGGTGCCCTTCATCTGCATCACGGCGACCGGTGGCGCGCGCATGCAGGAAGGCTTGTTGTCACTGCTGCAAATGGCGAAGACCACCGCGATGATCGCCCGGCTTGCCGATGCAAAGCTGCCGTTTATTAGTGTGCTTGCTGATCCGACGATGGGGGGCGTGTCGGCAAGCTTTGCCTTCATGGGCGACGTGGTGATTGCGGAACCCAAGGCGCTGATCGGCTTCGCCGGTCCCCGCGTAATCGAGCAAACGGTGCGTGAGACGTTGCCCGATGGCTTTCAGCGCTCCGAGTTTTTGCTGACCAAGGGCGCAATCGACATGATCGTCGACCGGCGGCAGATGCGCGACGAGATCGCGGCGCTTCTAGCCTTGCTGCTGAAGCAACCGGCAGAGGCATTAAGTTAAACCGCATGCGTCGCCGGACGCGCAAGCGGCCGGCGTCCCCGAAAGTCTTTCTGATTGGCTCGGGCGCATCGAGCAGCTGCACGCGAAGCCAATCGACCTCGGTCTCGATCGCGTGCGCGCAGTCGCAGCTCGCCTCGATCTTTCACTCGCTTGTCCCAAGATTATTGTGGGCGGCACTAACGGTAAGGGTTCGACGTGCGCGATGCTCGATTCGGTGCTGCGCGCGGCGGGCTACCGCGTTGGGCTTTATACGTCGCCGCATCTATTGCGATTCAACGAGCGCGCGCGTGTCGATGGTGCGGATGCCGGCGACGACGTGCTGATCGCGCAATTTGAAGCCGTCGAGCACGCGCGCGGCGACACCACGTTGACGTACTTCGAGTTCACGACGCTGGCGATACTGCGGCTGTTCGCGCGGTCGAAGCTGGACGCCGCCGTGCTCGAAGTCGGTCTTGGAGGCCGGCTTGATGCCGTCAATATCGTTGACCCCGACGCTTCGATCGTGACGTCGGTTGCCATGGATCACATGGACTATCTCGGCGGGACTCGGGAATTGATCGGCTTCGAGAAAGCGAATATTTACCGCGCGGCCCGGCCGGCTATCTGCAGCGACCCCGAGCCGCCGCAGTCGCTGCTCGAACATGCACACGCGATCGGTGCGGACTTTTGGCGCTTCGGCCGCGACTTCAACTATCAGGGCGATCGGCAGCAATGGGCGTACGCCGGCCGCAACGTGCGGCGCGCGAGTCTGCCGTACCCCGCGCTGCGCGGCGTTAATCAATTGCTAAACGCCTCAGGCGCACTTGCCGCGCTCGAA
Organism: Burkholderiaceae bacterium; assembly: GCA_035537135.1. Lineage (GTDB taxonomy): Bacteria > Pseudomonadota > Gammaproteobacteria > Burkholderiales > Burkholderiaceae_F > JACCZX01. Next base: position 2,999 of record DATLMT010000360.1, read on the forward strand.
GCATTAGCGCCACGACTGCCGGTGTCACAGCAGGCAGTGCGACAGGGATTGTTGACGGTTCAGCTGCCGGCGCGCTTTCAGGTGTTGCCCGGCAGACCTGCGATCGTTCTCGATGTCGCGCACAATCCGCACGCTGCCGCGGTGCTTGCGCAAAACCTCGACATGATGGGCTTCTTTCCAGAAACGCATGCGGTGTTTGGCATGTTGAACGACAAGGACATTGGCGGAGTCGTCGCGAAAATCGGCAACAGAATCGACCATTGGCATGTCGCGCCGACAACGGGCGTGCGTGGAGCGGATGCCGCTACCATCGCGCGCTATATCGCGGCAGCTACGCCGAATGGTTCAATAACCGAGTACTCAAGCTTCGCGTCCGCGCTCGCTGCAGCGCAAGATCGCGCTAAACCCGATGATAGAATTTTGGCGTTCGGTTCATTCGTCTCTGTCAGTGAAGTAATGCGTGCAATCACCGAAACGAATAACTCAATCACTTCACAAGCAGCGCAATCGCATTAGCGCCAGTCGCACCGGGAGTATCGATGGCTTTCTGGCGCAGCAAAGACAGCGCACTCGACACCAAAAAGCGCGCGCCGGCTGCTTCCACGGATTCCTCCGCTGCGCGCGTCGAGCCCGCCGACATCGTGCGCGTGCGCGCCCGGCGCCGGCTGATCGGTGCCGCAGCCTTGCTGTTGCTGGTGGCGATCGTGGTTCCAATGGTGCTCGATCCGGAGCCCAAGCCTGCGTCCGACAACATCGCGATTGATATACCCAGCGAGA
>DATLMT010000361.1:0-3226 GCA_035537135.1 Burkholderiaceae bacterium
CAGCCCACGGCTTGCTCATCATCGCGATCAGCCAGAGTTTTTCCGGCAACACTGCGTCCGGCGCCGACAACAGGATCTCAATTGTCAACGCGTCGACCTTGCGCACGCTCGTGATACCGCGCAGCTGGCTCGCTCGCTGCGACGTCCTGGCAAGCGCGCGCTCGATTGAAAACACCGCATCGTCGGCGGTAAACGGCGCTCCGTCATGAAACCGGACGTTGGGCCGGAGCACGAAGCGCCAGCTGGTGGGGCTCGTTGTCTGCCATACGGTCGCGAGCGACGGTTCAAGCTTGAAGTTCTGATCGCGATTGACCAGCCCTTCATAAATTTGTGTAACTACACGCGTTTGATACAGCAGCGCGAGCGAATGCGGATCGAGAGAATTAGGGTCGAATGCGCTCGCGAAGCGCAGCGTCTTGGCGGATACGGGCGTGCCCAGACATACGCAAGCGAGTAGCAGCGGCAGCAGATGGGTGAGGCAACGCGCGCGCATCAGGCTTAGTCTCACATGCCGCGCGGCGGCTGCCGTGCGACCGCTCAGTTTATCGCGTGCGCGCCGCATTGACGGCGCGATGCAGAATCGCTCCAACCCCGCTACGCAGCTATACGGGGCCGCTAGAATTGTTGATGGAGAACATCATGAATCTCAACGCTTTGAACAACGTCCGCGCCTGGACGAACGGCGTGGAGGTCGAATATGACGCGATCTCGCAGGTCAAGAACATTGCGTCGCTGCCGATCGTCGCGGGACACGTCGCCATCATGCCGGACGTGCATCTCGGCAAGGGGGCGACCGTAGGCTCGGTAATTCCGACCCGCGGCGCGATCATTCCAGCCGCGGTCGGTGTGGATATCGGTTGCGGCATGTGCGCGGTGCGTACGGTGTTGACTTCGAACGACCTGCCCGATTCTCTCGGCAAGGTTCGCTCGGGGATCGAAGCGCGCGTCCCGGTCGGGTTTTCGGCGCACGACAAGCCGGTCAGCACGCACAGTGACGGCTTGTTCGGCATTGCGTTGAAGCGCAAGGGCGACCAACTGTACGACCGGTACCAACGGCTGGGCATCATTAATCGCGTCGGCAAGTTTGACCACAAGCGCGTCTGGAATCAGGTGGGCACCCTCGGCGGCGGTAACCACTTCGTCGAGCTCTGCCTCGACGAATCGGACGCCGTGTGGATCATGTTGCACTCGGGCTCCCGCAACGTCGGCAAGACGATCGGCGAAGTCGCGATCGGAATGGCACGCGCGTTGGCCGTCAAGCAGAATCGTCATCTGCCAGACCGTGATCTGGCGTGGCTCGACGAAGGTTCACCCGAATTCGACGAGTATGTCGAAGGACTTCGCTGGTCGCAGGACTATGCAGCGCATAACCGCAATCTGATACTGCACGCAGTGATGAAGTCGTTGCGCGAGGAGCTCGGGCGGGAGATCGGCACTAGCGAGCACGCGGTCAATTGTCATCACAACTACAGCTCGCTGGAGGAGCACTTCGGTGAGCGGGTGTGGATCACGCGTAAGGGTGCGGTGTCGGCGCGCGCCGGCGAACTCGGGATCATTCCAGGCAGCATGGGTGCACGTTCGTTCATAGTGCGCGGCAAGGGCAACGTAAACGCGTACCACTCGTGTTCGCACGGAGCGGGGCGTCGCCTGTCGCGCAACGCGGCCAAGCGAAAATTCACGCTCGATGACCTACTCAGGCAGACCGAAGGCGTTGAGTGCCGCAAGGATGCGGGCGTGCTCGACGAAATCCCGGGCGCTTACAAGGACATCGACGCGGTGATGGCGGCTCAGGCCGATCTGGTCGAAGTCGTGCACACGCTGAAGCAGATCATGTGCATCAAGGGTTAGGCGTGAATATTCGGTAGTGACCACGCAGAACCGTCAGCGGCGTGCGTCGGCTGTTCGCCCTAACGTGCAGTCCGTGAATGCTTGCTGCCAACCTTGCGTTTCAAACGTAAGAATTGGCAAGGGTGTACGAAATGAATGCGTTGCAAGCGTTCTTCACTATGGCGTTACTCAACACGAAGAGGCCTTGCCATGAGACATGCACACGACGAGCCAAAGCCTGCCACGCGCTTGCTTGACCTTCGCTTCAAGTACATCCCGGCCGCTGCGACCGACATTTCCGCTACCTGGCGCCGCTACGGGTTTGATCCGCGCGTGAACAATCAGCGGCGCGAGCAGTTGAGGAACAGCATCAACAGCACAGCGACGATGTTGATCACAGCATAAGTATTGCCGATTCGCCTTCGAATCCAGCTTCCATTCAGACCAAGCCGGACGAATTTCTATGGCGCACGCCCAGGAGCACTGCTAGTTGATTGCTTGGGCAGAGTGGCGTTAAGAAGAACCCGCCTCTCAATGAGAAGCGGGTTCGGGTTGAAACAAACTTCCGATACGTAGTGGCTCGGCCATTAACGCGCAACCGGGTAATTCACGCGTCCGGCGGTGCGCAACGCCGCTCACTTCTTCTCCCCCGCTGCAACGACCACTTTGCGGTCCTTCCAGGCTGCGTCTTCGTGAGAAGCGCCGGCGTGCTCTGCACTGCTAAAGCCACGCGCGTACTCGACGAATTCGGCCAAGAAGCTGAACCGGAAAACCACGAACGTTGCAACGACTACAACAGCGTAAAGGAAGTCTCCTGTCCGACTACATCGATCCCAGTGCCTCATGACGATCTCCATCCAGGTTAAGACTGCACAAACAAAAAGCCCGGAGGCGTTCAACGCGATCCGGGCTTCCGTTGGCAGCGGGGCGCCAGCTACATCCCTGGACCTCCACTTGAACCCATCGTCAGCACAGACACATTGAGCACGGCTCCCCCGACGCAGGACGCAGCGATGCCGATTGCCGACACCGAGCGGCCAACGCCCAACGCCGCGAAAAACATTCGCGACGCGGTTGGTTGAACACTGCCCAAATTGAACATCTCAAGACCTCCACTACCGGCGTTATGGCCGGGGAACGAAATATAAAAACGCTTCGACAACGGGTCAATGGAATTCGGTGTGAATATTCGTAGTGTTGCGCGGTTGCAGCGCTGATACTTCAGTTGAATCGCTCCGGCCCGCGATAAAGGCACCTACCTGATTCTTGCGCTCCAATCTGTCGGTGTCGCGACATCACGCACCTTTTGCGCAATACTTGCGTGAGCAGGGAAAACCGTCGGAGGAGAATCAAAATGAAAAGAGCAATTCTGATCGTCGCGGCGCTGAGCTCATTGGTG
>DATLMT010000362.1:0-18240 GCA_035537135.1 Burkholderiaceae bacterium
AAGTCCGCAAAGTCGAATGGCGTGCGCTTGTCGGCGGACTCGGCAGCAGTCAGCGCATGGTAGCGATACTTGCCGCTCGCATCGCGCGTGAATGCAGGATGTGGCGCGTAGCGGACGCCACGCTTGATGGGGATGTCGTACACCGCTTCGGCAATATCCTCGCCGCGGGCATCAACAGGAAGCGCATTGCCTGTCTTGTCGAGAAACCGCGGAACTGCGACCGTTTCTGCGATGCGCGCTTCGATCTGGTACGGACGCTTCAGGTAATGAAAGCGATACAGAGGCTCATAGACTGAATAGGTGTAAGGGGTTTCATCGATCGCGTACGAAGCGGTAGGGTCGAGATAACGCGGCGAGCGTTCCTCGAACGCGGTGAAAAAAGTGTTTGTTTGCTCGGCGCCGGTGGCATGTGGGCTGTTGGTGATGCGATCGCAGCCGCTGACGGAAAAAAAGGTGCCCAGTAAAAATAACGCAATTGGCCCGCGCATTCCGTCTTCCTCCGATATTCCATTCTAATTGCAGCCTGCGAGGGCCCTCTATACTGCGCTGCAAGAAAACCCTCGCAAAGGCGTGTGATAGCTGCGCGCCGCGACTTTCGGTGCTCGATAAACCCTTTATTTGGACGATCCGCGTTTACTACGAAGACACGGACACCTGCGGCATCGTTTACTACGCGAACTACTTAAAGTTCTTCGAGCGGGCGCGCACCGAATGGTTGCGCTCCGTAGGCTTTGAGCAACAGAAAATGGCTGACGAACTCGGGCTGCGGTTTGTGATCGCGCGCGTCGAATGTGAATTCAAGTTGCCGGCGCGGCTCGACGACGTGATTGAAGTGGATGTCTGCGTGGCGCGCCTTGGAAGCGCATCGATGGTATTTAACCAGTGTGCCCAGCGGAATGGCGCCGTGCTCGCGACCGCACGAGTGCGGGTTGGATGCATCGAAGCGAACAGCTTCATTCCGGCACCGCTGCCGGCACAACTGCGCGCAGCGGTCGAGCGCTTGCCGGAGCTGAACACGTGACGCCTACTGCCGACCTGTCGATTCTTTCGCTGATTACGCAAGCCACGCTGGTAGTGCAGATCGTGATGCTGCTGCTAGCGTTTCTGTCGATCGCCTCGTGGACTGCAATTTTTCAGAAGCAGTTTTCGATCAGGCGCGCCAAGCGCGAAACCAACGATTTCGAGAAACAGTTCTGGGGCGGCGCCGACCTGTCGCGTCTGTTCGAGATTGCATCCAATCCACGCCGCAAGGGCGGGGCCGAAGAACGCATTTTTGAAGCAGGGATGGGCGAGTATTTGAAGCTGCGCTCGAGGACGGCGACCGCTGAGGATCGTCCGGCGATGCTCGACGGAGCGCGCCGTGCGATGCGTGCAGCGTATCAGCGCGAAATGGATGCGCTGGAGGCCAGGCTCAATTTTCTGGCGTCCGTGGGATCGGTCAGCCCCTACATCGGTCTGTTCGGCACGGTGTGGGGAATCATGCACGCTTTTACCGGTCTGTCGAATCTGCAGCAGGCCAATCTTGCGAGCGTTGCACCCGGCATCGCCGAAGCGCTGGTCGCTACGGCGATCGGCTTGTTCGCAGCGATACCGGCGGTCGTTGCCTACAACCGGTTCGCAAACGACATCGATCGGCTGGCGAATCGCTTCGAGAGCTTTATGGAAGAATTCTTGAACATTCTGCAGCGGCACAAGCACTAGCGCGATGGCACTGGTTGCGCGACGTTCGGGCAAGCGGCGCCGCCTGATGGCGGACATCAATGTCGTGCCTTACGTCGACGTGATGCTTGTGCTGGTCGTTATCTTGATGGTGGCGGCGCCGTTCGTGAATCCGGGTTTGGTTGAGCTGCCGACGATTGCGAAGGCCGGTCAGCAGAAGGAAGTGCCGGTGCGCGTTGTCGTTCGCGGTGACGGCCGCGTTTCGCTGTACGACGGAGCGAAGGAAACACCGGTGCAGAAAGGCGCTTTGGCGGCGGCCGTGCAGCAGCAGCGGAAGGGCAACCTTGCCACTCCAGTGGTGATTGAGGCGGATTCGAAAGTCGATTACAAGTCGGTGATCGGTGTGATGAGCGATTTGCAGAAGGCCGGCATCGACAAGGTCGGGCTGTCGCTGAAGGTGGCGCAATAAAAATCGATGGCGCCGGCAGCACTGACTACGCGACCACGCCATCGCTGGCACGCGCCGGAGAAAGGCAGCGGTCCGGCGTTTGCGCTGTCGCTGTTCGCGCATGCGCTGCTGTTCCTGTCGATTGCATTCGTCGTTCGGTGGAAGAGCGAACCCGTCGGCACCGTTTCGGCAGAGCTTTGGAATCTGCCTCCGCCCGCCGCCGTGCAGCAGCCGGCTCCGGTGCCAGCGCCACCGATTCCCGCACGGGTCGAACCACCGCCGCCGGAGCCACCGCGCAAGGCAGACATCGTGGAGGAAAAGAAAGCCCCGAAGATCGAGCCGAAGAAAGAGCTGCCGCCGAAGAAGGAAGAGCTAAAAAAGTCTGATCCTCACAAGAAAGTCGAAGCCAAGACGGAGCCGGTAGTAAAGCCGCCCGACCCAAACGCAGCCATTCAGCGGGCGCTGGCGCAGGCGGGGAAGTCACCCGCTGCCGCCAGCGGCAGCGGCTTTTCGGATAGATATGCGGCCCAGGTGATCACGTGCATTCGCCCGCACATCATCTTCAACGTGCCTGATGGCGTTCGCCCGCAGCAGTACGTTGCCGAGTTTGAGGTCATGCTGTTGCCGACCGGAGAACAAGGCACGGACCCCAAATTGCTGAAGGCTAGCGGTTTGCCGCCGTACGACCAAGCGGTCGAACGCGCTATACGACGTTGCAATCCATTTCCGCCGCCGAAAGAGGGAACGATGCCGCGCTCGGTGCGTCTGTCATTCGACCCCGTTGAGACGCGTTAGCCGCTGTCTATACTCAATTCAATGTCAGAAAAAATTTCTCAGCCTTCTTCTCGCGTTCGGCGCGCTGTTTGCGCCGCTGTCGCTCTCGTACCGGTCCCGCTGGCCTCGCTCGCGCAGCTGCGCGTCGAGATTACTGGCGTGGGCAGCCAGCAGTTTCCGATTTCGGTCGCCAACTTCGCGCGCGACGGGCAGCCGCCACCCGCCGAGATCGATTCGATTATTCGCGCCGACCTTGCGCGTAGCGGATTATTTCGAATCGTCGATGCTGGCAGCCAGTCGATTGCTGAAAACGCGAGCGTCAATTTTTCTGAGTGGAAAGGTCGTGGCGCCGATGCGTTGGTGGTTGGCAGCGTCGCGCGGCTGGCGGACGGCCGCTTCGATGTGCGTTACCGACTGCTCGACACCGTCAAACAGGGGCAGCTCGACGGACTTTCGTACGTCAGTACCGTAGCGGACTTGCGGCTGACCGCGCATCGCATCGCGGACCGCATCTACGAAAAGATCACAGGTGAGCGTGGTGTATTCGCGACGCGGATTGCGTATGTCGTGCAGACATCTCCGAAATCGTGGGAGTTGCACATCGCCGACGCCGACGGATTCAATTCGCAAGCCGCGCTACGCTCGCGGGAGCCGATCATCTCGCCCGCGTGGTCTCCCGACGGCACACGCCTTGCTTATGTCTCATTCGAATCTGGCAAGCCGGTGGTCTATGTGCATTCAGTCGCCACGGGGGAACGCCGCACGGTTGCAAACTTTCGCGGCTCCAACAGTGCGCCGGCGTGGTCTCCAGATGGGCGCACCTTGGCAGTGACGCTTACGCGCGAAGGCAACTCGCAAGTTTTCCTGATGAATGCAGACGGATCGAACGTGCGGCGGCTCACCAATACATCCGGCATCGATACCGAGCCAGCGTTCAGTGCCGACGGCGCTTCGATTTATTTCACTTCCGACCGCGGCGGCGGCCCGCAGATCTATCGGATGCCGGTATCCGGCGGCGGCGCGCAGCGCGTCACGTTCAACGGGGACTACAACATCAGCGCGCGGGTGAGTCCCGACGGTAAGCAACTGGCCTATATAGGCCGGCGTGGTGGGCGCTTGCAGGTGTACGTGCTTGATTTGGCCACCGGGCAGGAAGTGCTCGTGACGGACACCACGAGCGACGAATCGCCGAGCTTTGCGCCAAACGGAAGATTGTTGTTATATGCCACCGAAGTTAACGGCCGGGGCATTCTTGCATCGGCCTCCACCGACGGCCGCGTTCGCACGCGACTGTCAGGGCCCAGCGGCGATATTCGCGAGCCCACCTGGGGCCCATTTATCAAATGAAAACGCATTTCGAACAGGAGTAAGCCATGACACCAAACCGACTTTCACGGGACGCACTGCTAACCGTTGCGTTTGTGTTTACGGCGGGTTGTTCGTCGGTCAATCTGGATGAGCAGGCGGCGGCACCGATTGTCGATGCAACCGCGGGTACCGCTGCTAAGACTGGACCCGATCCGCGTGCTGTCGCATCGGTCGACGCGCAGGCCGGTCGCGGTCTTGACCCGCTCAATGACCCGAATAATCCGTTGTCCAAGCGCAGTGTGTTCTTCGATTTCGATAGCTTCGTCGTCAAGAGTGAATATCAACCCATCGTGCAGACGCACGGCAGTTATCTTGGAACCAACAAGCAACGCAGAGTAGTGGTCGAGGGTCACACCGATGAGCGCGGTGGGCGCGAGTACAACTTAGCCCTCGGGCAGAAACGCGCAGAGGCGGTCAAGCAGCGGTTGATGTTGCTGGGCGTGGTGGACTCGCAGGTTGAGACTGTCAGCTTCGGCGAAGAAAAGCCACGCGGCTCCGGTTCGAACGAGGAAGCGTGGGCGCAGAATCGGCGGGCGGATCTGAATTATCGTTAGCAGTCCTCGTGTACGCGACCGCTGTGCGGTCGCACGTGCACTCGGACTGATTAGTTTGAGGGTCGGGCTTCGGGCGGCCGGGCGCCCGACCTGATACAAGAGCTAGTAGCGACCGCTTTTGCGGTCGCTGCATATTGGGAGCGTCGCACTTGAGATTTGTTGTCGCGATTCTGGCGCTTGGCTTCGCACTGACCGCGCACGCGCAGTTGTTCTCCGATAGCGACGCGCGTAAAGCTATTTTGGAATTGCGCGGCAAGCTTGCGGATCAGGAGCGCGCGCTGCAGCAGAAGGACATTGATTTGTCCGCGCGCCTTGATCGTCTTGAGACTGCGCAGCGTAATCAGCTCGAGCTTGCGAACCAGGCCGAGACGTTGCGGCAGGAGATCGCGCGGCTGCGGGGCCAGATCGAAGCGTTGACCAACGAAGTGGCGACTCTGCAGAAGCGCAATCGCGATCTGTATACCGATCTCGATGCACGGCTGAAGAAGATGGAGCCGTCGACCGTCGCTGTCGATGGCAAACCGGTTGCGGTGGATCGCAGCGAGCTGACCGCCTACGAGACCGCGCTGGCGCAGTTTCGCGCGTCCGACTTCAAGGGCGCTTTGACGAGTTTTCAGCAGTTCGTAGCGCGCTATCCACAATCGGCCTATGTGCCCGTGGCGCACTATTGGATCGGTAGCTCGCACTACGCGCTGAAAGAATATAAATCCGCGATCGCTGCGCAACAGATCTTGGTCGATCGGTATCAGGAGTCGACGCGCGCGCCGGATGCGCTGTTGTCGATCGCTGAAAGCCAGTTGCAGCTGGGCGACAAGCGGTCCGCAAATCGCACGCTAGGGCGCTTGATCAAAGATTATCCAGAGAGCGATGCGGCGAAGGTGGCCCGCGAGCGCTTGCCGGCGACGCGCTAGCATCGCGAAACGGCTCGTCCCGATCTTGCGTTTTCGGTGCTCGGCGTAATTCCGGGCGCAGGCCTGCTCGCTACGCTTCGCATCCGCTGTACAAGGGAGACAACAATATGAAATTTGGATTCGTGTGGTCAATCGCCGTCGCGGCGGTGCTCCTGGGCTGTCAAAGTGCCGGGACGCAAGACGCCGCAACAACACTGAAACGCGCCTCCGATGCGATGGGAGCGACCAACCTGAAATCGATTCGCTACACCGCCGAAGGCACCGGATACACCTTCGGCCAAGCGTTCAAGCCGGGTATGCCGTGGCCCAAGATCACCTTGCACAGCCAGATTCGCACGATCAACTACGACACGGCGTCGATGCGCGATGAAGTTACATTGAGCCGCGCTGAGCCGCGCGGCGGTGGCGGTTATCCGCTCGCGGGGCAGCAGCGCAACGATCAGTTCGTTAGCGGCGTGCATGCCTGGAACCAGGCCGCGGCAGGACCCGTCCCGGGACCCCGCTTCATCGCCGATCGCACACACCAGCTTTGGATCACGCCGCACGGCGCCGTCAAAGCGGCGATCAAAAACAACGCGACGCATGCGGGGCAATCGGCGGTGACGTTCACCGAGCCGAACCGTTTCATTGCAACTGTCTTCTTCAACGCCGACTCTCTGGTCGAGCGCGTCGAATCGCGTGCGCCGGATGCCGTGCTGGGCGAAACGACCGTCGTGACGACCTATTCCGACTATCGTGACTTTGGCGGTGTCAAGTTCCCGATGCGGATCCAGCAGACGCAAAGCGGCGCGCCGGTGCTCGACGTAGTCGTCAAAGAGGTGCAGCCGAACGCGGCGGCCGACATTCAGTTGCCCGATGCGGTGCGCACCGCAACCGAGCGCGTGACAGTGGAGAAGGTCGCCGATGGAATTTGGTTCATCGCCGGCGCGACACATAACAGCGTTGCGATCGAGATGAAGGATCACATCGTGATGGTGGAAGCGCCGCTGTTCGACGGCCGCACGCTGCCGGTGATCGAACAGGTTAAGCAGCTCGCGCCGGGTAAGCCGATTCGCTACGTCATCAACTCGCACGAACATTTTGACCATGCGGGGGGATTGCGGGCAGCGGCGGCGGAAGGCGCCACTATCGTCGCGCACGGAGCCAGCAAGTCATACTTGGAGAAAGCTTTTGCAACGCCGAACAAGATCAATCCTGACCGCTTGACTCAGTCCGGCAGGAAAGCGCAGGTGCTTGCGGTCACCGACAAGCTGGTGATGAACGACGGCGCGCGCACGCTTGAAATCCATTCGATACGCGACAGCGTGCACTCCGACGCGTTCTTGATGGTCTACCTGCCGAAGGAAAAGCTGTTGATCGAGGCCGACGCGTACACGCCGTCCCCGCCGAACACGCCGCCGCCGGCGCAGCCAAATGCGAACAACGTTAATTTGGTTGAGAACATCGAGCGCTTGAAACTTTCGATCGATCGCATCCTGCCGCTGCACGGACGCGTGGTACCGCTGTCAGAGTTGTATACCGCCGTCGGAAAGTCGGCGCCAAAATAGGGCACTAGCGCCGATGACATCGCCCAGCGAGTTGGCCGCGCTGTCGACGACCGTCGTGCTGGGTATCTTTGCGCTGGCGTTCGCCTTCGGCGCGATCGTCCAGCGCACCAACTTTTGCACGATGGGCGGTGTGGCGGACATCGTCGGCTTCGGTGATTGGGCGCGTATGCGGCAATGGCTGCTCGCGATCGCCGTCGCGATCCTTGGCACCAACGTCTTGGCTGCGACCGGCGTTATCGACACGTCTGATAGTTTTTATACGTCCCAGCGCTTTATCCCGCTTGCTTACGTGGTCGGCGGCTTGTTGTTCGGCTTCGGCATGGTGCTGACCGGAGGCTGCGGTTCGAAGTCGCTGGTACGTGCCGGTGGCGGCAGCCTGAAGTCCCTGGTCGTGCTGATCGTGCTCGCAGTCGTCGCTTACATCTCGCTGCGCGGATTGCTCGCAGTGTTTCGTGTGGAGGTGCTCGAGCCAGTGGGCACGCGGTTGTCGACCCCACAGGACCTGCCGTCACTGCTGGCGGGCGTCGGAGTGTCAAAGCCTTTGTTGCAGATCGGACTCGGTCTGTTGCTGTCGGTGGTGCTGTTGATCATCGTATTTAGCGATCGCGGCTTTCGCACGTTCGATAACCTGCTTGCAGGCATCGGCATCGGCGCGATCATTGTTGCGTCATGGGCGATCTCGGGGACGATTGGGCACATCGAAGAGCATCCCGATACGCTGCAGGAAGCCTTTCTGAGGACCAACTCAGGACGCATGGAGTCGATGTCGTTCGTTGCACCGGTCGCCTATACCGCGGACTATCTGATGTTCTTCAGTGACACCAGCAAGGTGATCACGGTAGGTATTGCCGCAGTGCTTGGGATGGTCTCAGGCTCTGCGGCCTACTCAATATTCAGCGGCCGCTTCCGCTGGGAAGGCTTCCGTGACACCGAAGACACCGCCAATCATCTGGTCGGCGCGGCGCTAATGGGGTTCGGCGGCGTCACCGCGCTCGGCTGCACGGTAGGTCAAGGCCTATCGGGCGTGTCGACACTTGCTCTGGGTTCGTTCATCGCCCTGGCAGCGATCGTGTCGGGCGCGGTCTTAGCGTTGAAGTATCAAGCGTGGCGACTCGATCGTGTTGCGTAGAAAGGTTAGCCAATGAGCGCGGAAAAGAAGTTCGCATCGCAGGCCGACGTCGAAGAAAAGCAGGCGAGCTTTGACAGGCTGTCCGACAACGCCTATGCATACACGACCGAAGGCGATCCCAACACTGGCATCGTGATCGGCGATAACGCCGTCATGGTGATCGATGCGCAGGCGACGCCCGTGATGGCCCAGGATGTTGTACGTCACATCCGCCAGGTAACCGATAAGCCGATCAAATACGTCGTGCTGACGCACTATCACGCGGTGCGCGTGCTTGGCGCTTCGGGCTACAAGGCCGAGCACATCATTGCGAGCCGTGATACGCACGATCTGATCACCGAGCGCGGCGAGGCCGACATGAAAAGCGAGATCGAGCGCTTCCCGCGGCTGTTTCGCGCTGTCGAGTCGGTGCCGGGGTTGACGTGGCCGACGATCGTATTCGAGCAGCGTCTGACACTGATGCTAGGCAAGCTGCAGGTCGAGATCATGCAACTCGGCCGCGGCCACACGAAGGGCGACACGGTGGTGTGGCTGCCGGGCGAAAAAATTCTGTTCTCGGGCGACCTGGTCGAGTTCGATGCCACGCCTTACACCGGCGATGCATATCTGAAGGACTGGCCGGCAACGCTTGATGCGATCGCTGCGCTCGATCCACAGAAGCTGGTTCCCGGGCGCGGCGCCGCATTGCAGACGCCCGCGCAAGTGAAAGCGGGCCTCGACGGAACGCGCTCGTTTGTCACGGCGATGTACGAGTCGGTCAAGCGCGGCGCCGGGGCCGGGCGTGACTTGCGCAGCGTGTACAAAGAAACTTACGACGCGTTGAAGCCTAAGTTCGGCCACTGGGTGATCTTCGATCATTGCCTGCCGTTCGACGTCAGTCGAGCGTACGACGAAGCGACCGGCCATCAGCACCCGCGAATCTGGACTGCGCAGCGGGACAAGGAAATGTGGGAGTCGCTCGAAGGCTAACGTGCCGTGCACGTGCCGCCAGTTTATCCGTACGTCGCGCCGCCGGAGCTGAGTTCCGGTGTTGCGCGCACCCAGGTCGTCATCGTCGGCGGCGGGCCTGTCGGTCTGGCATGCGCGATCGATCTGGCGCAGCACGGCATCGATTTCATCATCATCGACGACAACAACACCGTCAGTACCGGCTCACGCGCGATCTGCTGGGCCAAGCGAACGCTGGAGATTTTTGATCGTCTGGGCTTTGGCGATGCCGTTTGCGAGCGCGGGGTCAGCTGGAAAGTTGGCAAGGTTTTCGTTCGCGATCAGCTCGCCTATCAGTTCGACCTGTTGCCGGAGCCCGGACACAAGCGGCCCGCGTTCGTCAACCTGCAGCAATACCTGCTGGAACAGATTATGGTCGGACGCCTTAACGCGTTGGGCCAAGCGGTGCGATGGAAGAGCAAGGCCGTAGGCGTCACTCAACATGCCGCTGGTGCGCGGCTGCAGGTGGAAACGCCAGACGGGCCATATGCGATCGAAGCCGGTTACGTGATTGCAGCCGATGGTGCGCGCAGTGCAGTTCGCGACATGCTGGGTCTTGCGTGGGAGGGCCAGGTCTTCCGCGACCGCTTTCTGATAGCAGACGTCTCGATGAAAGGCGACTTTCCGGCTGAACGCTGGTTCTGGTTCGATCCGCCATTTCACTCCGGCGGTTCGGCGCTGCTGCATAAACAGGCCGACGACATATGGCGCATCGATCTTCAGCTCGGCTGGGAGAGCGATCCCGACGAAGAGAAACAGCCGGAGCGAGTCGCTCCTCGCATTCGCGCGATGCTTGGCCCTGATCATGCGTTCGACCTCGAATGGGTCAGTGTCTATACGTTTCAATGCGCACGACTCGAGCGCTTCGTGCACGATCGGGTGATTTTTGTCGGCGACGCTGCTCATCAGGTCTCGCCGTTTGGCGCGCGGGGCGGCAACAGCGGAATCCAGGATGCCGACAATCTGTGTTGGAAACTTGCGCGTGTCGTGCGAAGCGAATCGCCCGCGTCGCTGCTGGCAACCTTCAATGACGAGCGAGTCGAAGCGGCCGATGAAAACATTCTGAATTCATCGCGCTCGACGGATTTCATCACGCCGAAGAGCAATGCGAGCCGCAGATTGCGTGACGCCGTGCTTGCGCTTTCACACGAGCACGCCTTTGCGCGGCTGCTTGTCAACAGCGGTCGCTTATCTACGCCGACATCGCACCGTGCCAATGGCTTGTCGACGGCGGACCGCGATTCTTTTGCGTGCCTAATCGCGCCTGGAGCACCTGCCGCCGATGCCCCTATGCGGATCGCCGACGGCAACGTATCGCTGCTCGACCAGCTTGGCGGAGGCTTCAATCTTCTGATGTTCGACGCCGACGATGGCGCGGCCGCAGGATTTGAATCCAATTTTGGCAGTGAAGTTGGCATTCTTCGCGTGGCGCAAATGCCTGAGCCGCGCAGAGGTGTGTTTGAAGACATGGAAGGCCTCGCGACGCGCCGCTACGACGCGCACACCGGAACTGCGTACCTGCTGCGCCCGGACCAGCATGTGGCGGCACGGTGGCGCGCACCCACCGTCGGCGACGTCCGCGCCGCACTGAGGTGCGCACAGGGTGTGCAATGACGTTCGACAGCGAGGTAAACATCCAGCAGCCGGACGACTTCTATCAAGCACTGATAGAGGCGCACGCGGGCCTGACTGACGAGCAGAGTGCAACGTTGAACGCGCGGCTGGTCCTGCTACTCGCTAATCAGATCGGTGACTTGAGTACGCTGCGACGGGCGATCGCGGCGGCGCGCGCTTTGATCTAGCCCTTTCTTAGATTGATAAGTGGCACGACACCTTCGTCGTCTACTTTAATTCGCGGTCGATTCGGCTCCATGGCCGTTAGCGGAACAACTTCCTTCAATGTCTGAAGGCTGCGCACTGTCAGATCCTGATAAGTTTTCGTGCCGGCCACTTTCCAAGCGAGCTCTTCAGCACTTAGTATGCGAAGCACTTTCGCCGGCGTGCCAACCGCCAGCGAGCGAGGTGGAATTTGTTCGCCAGCCTTGACGAATGCGCAGGCGGCCACGATCGCAGATTCGCCAATAACAGCTTCGTCCATGATGACCGCGTTCATGCCGACCATCGCGTTGCGCTTGACGACACAGCCGTGCAGTACGGCGCCGTGGCCGATATGACCATCTTCTTCGACGACCGTATCGGTGCTGGGAAAGCCATGCATCACGCAGCAATCCTGCACGTTGCTGCCGGCTTCGAGCACGATGCGGCCGAAGTCGCCGCGCAGACTCGCTGCCGGTCCGACGTAGCAGCCCGGCCCGACAATTACGTCGCCGGTCAAGATCGCTGTCGGATGAACGAACGCGGTCGGATCGACGACGGGCACAAGACCGTTGATTTCGTAGCAAGGCATTCTGTTAAGCCGACAGCTCTGGTTCCACGAGTCTAATCGCCGCGCTTAGCATTCGATCCGGCGAGCCTGACAATGGCTATCGTCGACACCGTTTGCGGAACCCTTGCATTGGCTCGATCAAAATCCACTGCTGAGAAGTCGTGAAGCGAAGCGTGCAACGCCTGTCAGTCACTCCGCCGGAAACTTTATCGGCGCAGAGGACACGCGTGCGTGGCTTAGTTGCGGCCGCGACCGAGAAGTTGGCTATCGATCCCGCCGCAGCCTCGGTGCTGGCCGAGGAGGCACTGCAGGCAGCGCGCACGCTAGGTGACTCGCTGCTTCACGGCGAAGCGGCGCTGGCTCTGGCAGCTTGCCATCATCAACGCGCGGATCTGCCGAAGGCGGATGAGATCGTGCAAGAGTCTCTGCACGCATTCGAGCGCGCCGGCAAGAGCAGTCGACTGGGCAGGGTCTATAAGTTGCAGGCTTTGGTGTTTTCGATGCAGGACCGCGTGAGCCTCGCGCTCGCAGCAGCAGTCAAGTCGCTCTCATATCCAGATCTTGAACCGAAGGACCGCGCGTTCGTTTTTTGCGTCATCGGATCGTGCTTCAGCAGACTTTTCGACGTTCCGACAGCGGTCGACCTGATGGAGCGGCGAGCGTTACCGGAGGCCAATGCTTCGGGAGATCCCCAAGCGATTGTTGCATGTTATCTGCGTACGGCTTCGTACCTGAATATGTGCGCGGTGTGGTCCGCTGGTATTCCGCACTATCTGACGGTGGGGATCCGGCGGCCTGACAACCTGGCCAGCCCGGCCGAGTATCTCGAGCGAGCGATGCGCTACCTGGATCTGTGCGAGACGCATGGCGACAACATGCTGGCCAAAGACCGCCCGTATTTCTTTGCAGAACGAGCGTCGGCGGTTGCGCTACGGGATGGCTATGAGCACGCGCTCCCATTCTTCGATCAGGCACTTGCGGTCACCAGCGACTTGATCCCTGTGACCAAGCCATTCGTCCTCCTCGATCACGCAGCGACGGCCCGCATCGCAGGGCGCTGGGACGAAGCGCTCGCGCTGATAGAGGAAATGCAGCGCCTGCCCGCGTGGCACATCTGGCAGCGCACGGTGTTTTTCGAACTATCGTGCATCTATCGCGCGCTTGGAAGGGATCAGGAGGCGTTGCGCGCGCTGGAGAAGTTCACCGAGTTGCAGACGAATATGGCTCGATTGGCCAACAGTTGGGTAGATGACGCACTGAATCAGCGGCGTTACGGAAAACAGCTCGACCTGTCGCATCTGCGCTCATCCGTTTTGAACGCGGAAGAACCGGCAGCATTGCAGCGCGCATCGCGCTATGTCGAATCGAACTTGCACCGACGTTTGGCGTTGTCGGATGTCGCCCGGCAATCGGGCGTCAGCGTTCGCACGCTGCAGAGTCTCTATCAAAATTTTTACGGGGTCTCTGCCAGTGCGTTCATCAAAGAGCAGAAAATGCAGCGCGCACATCAGATGCTGGCCGCCGGAGACGTGTCCGTCAATCAAACGGCGGACGCAATCGGATACACCAGCCCACATAACCTCTCGCGGGACTTCCGCGAGCGGTTCGGCTACGCACCTTCCGACGTCAGACCCAGTCCCGCTAAGCGTTAAAGCATAGCTGTCGTTTGCACGAAACGAGACTGTTTTGCTCGTTCCGATATTCCTAATTGTGCCGGTTCGGGTGAGACTTTCATCGTCGCCATGTTACCGACCTGGCCGCACCAAATCTTTCGATGAAACTACCTTAGGAGCCCCCACATGCTCGCCGATACCTACTGTCAAACCATAGAACGTGGCTCGTTGATGCCGCCTAGCGCTCACCCGCTGCTGACCGCGTGGATTAACGGCCTCGTACATCAAGTGCCGACATTTCCGCGCATCGACGATGCAGACGCGGCGCTGTTCCAGGCGATTGATTTGAGCGGAACTTTGGAAGCCAATAATCAAAGCCTTTGCTACTTGGCTGCAGAGCAGATCGTGCGCGAGGTCGCACCGTTTCTCCTTGAAGAGATTGGACTACAGGCCTACGCTGCCAAGATGCGTGCGCTGCCGCCCATCGCCTCGCCCGCGGCGGCTCAAAAGGCTTCAGACCTGTGCTTTGAGGTTCCGCAGGATGCCTATCTGAATACCATTGACCGCCGCACGTTGATGATTGGAACCGTCACCTGCGCAGTCACTGCGTTGCCGACGAGCAACTGGTTCTATCTGATGTCCAACGCCGGTTCGACCGCGGCAATTTATATCCGCACCGCGCGCAATCACGCTCAGGCGCTGACTACGATTTACCAGATGTTCACGACGCTGGTGGAGTTTGCGCGAACGTCCGCGCCGGTGAGGACATAACTCCCTACACGTGCCAACGTCGCTGAACGACTCGAAACCGATTCGCTACGAAAGCGCTGTCCGTATAGCTCGCGTTTGCCGCCGGATTTGCGCCGGTGGCGTGATAGTCGGAAAACGCAGCCGATTGATTGACATACACGTTCGACAGCAGGTTGATCGATAGCGCGACTCCGGCGCGCAGTGTTGCGTCGGTCATTGCGTCAACGACTTCCTGTTTGGTCGAGTACAAGCCAACCGTCAACGCGCCGCGTTCCTTCACGATCTTTTCCGAGAGCGCGATTGCCGCCATTGCGTCGCGGACCTTCACTATCAAGCTGATCGGACCGAAGCGCTCCTGCGTGTATGCCGATTCGTTGGCCGCGTCGGTCTTCATCAGCAAAGGAGTGTGAACGTTGGCCGCGGGAAATTCGGCGTTGTCGAGTTTGCGCGATGCGAGCACCACGTCTGCCAGCTCTGGGGCTTCCTCGATTCGCTTCAGTGTGTCGGGCGACTGAATAGATCCCAGCACCGCAGTGGCAACTGCGTTGTCGGCCAGCAGCTTGTCGACCGCACGCCCGAGGTCGGACGCGACTTCATCGAAGCTCTTGTGCCCTTCATCGGTATCGATGCCGTCCGCAGGCACGAACATGTCCTGCGTGGTCGTACACATCTGACCTGAATACAAACTCAATGTGAACGCGAGATTCTTAAGCATCGCTTTGTAGCTGTCGGTCGATTCGATGACGACGTTGTTGACACCGGCGAGCTCGGCATAGACCTGCGCCTGGCGCGCGTTGTCGATCAGCCAGCGGCCAAATGCGTTGCTGCCGGTGAAGTCGATCGAGCGCACGGCCGGATGGGTCGCGAGCGCCTGCGTGTCCTTAGGATCGCTGGTGACTGCGAGTGAAACCAGGTTCGGGTCGATATCGTTTTCCGCCAGCACTTCGCGCACGATACGCACGCTGATCGCCGCCGGCAGAATGGCATTCGGATGAGGTTTGACGATCACCGGATTGCCGGTAACCAAGGCCGCAAACAATCCGGGATACGTGTTCCACGTCGGAAATGTGCCGCAGCCGATAACCAGCGCGACGCCACGGCCGACGATCTCAAAGCGCTTTTCCATCACCAGCGGTGGATTCTTGCCTTGCGGTTTCTCCCAGCGCGCGGCGTTCGGCACCGAGCTCATTTCGCGGTACGCATATGAAACCGCTTCGAGCCCGCGGTCCTGTGCGTGGGGGCCGCCTGCCTGGAACGCCATCATCCAGCCCTGGCCGGTAGTGACCATGACCGCATGTGCGATTTCGAAGCTCGCCTTGTTCAAGCGCGCAAGCGCTTCCAGGCAGATGCCGGTGCGGCCCTCGACGCCGAGCTTTTGCCACGCCGGCATCGCAGCCAGCGCAGTATCAATCAATGCCTGCGGTTCGCACACCGGATACTCGATCTCCAGCGGTATGCCGTACGGCGAATGCTCGCTGGCTAACCAGCCGATGCGTCCCGGCTGGTCGAGCTCAAATTGCCGTCCGGCGTGACCGAGTGCGGCCGCCTTGCCCTCGTCGTTCGCCGCTTCGCCGTACACCTTGGGGCTTGGCTGCTCCGGATACGCGCTCCAATAGCCCCGCGTGCGCATGGCTTCAAGCGCGCGGTCCAGAACGGTGCGATGTTTCTCGAATAGCGGGTGCATATGCGATCGCTTGGTTTTTTGGGAACTGGAAGCTACTATTGATTGAACGGTCGGTCAATTAATGATGAGAACGCATTTCGCGTCAATCCAGGTCGATGTTACAGACGGCGTCGCGACGCTGACGCTGAACCGCCCCGAGCGGTTGAACAGCTTCACCGAGGCAATGCACGGCGAGGTGCGCTCGGCGCTGGATTCCATCGCGGATGATCGATCGATTCGCTGTTTCGTGTTGACCGGCGCGGGCCGTGGGTTCTGTGCCGGCCAGGATCTGTCGGATCGGGCCGTGGCGCCGGACGCCGAAAGTGTCGATCTCGGCGCGTCGATCGACAACTACTACAAGCCGCTGCTGCAGAGCCTGCGCGCGCTTCCGATGCCGACGATCGCCGCCGTCAACGGTGTCGCTGCCGGCGCCGGCGCCAACATTCCGTTTGCGTGTGATCTGGTCTTTGCCGCGCAATCGGCGAGCTTCATTCAATCGTTTTCGAAACTGGGGCTCGTGCCCGACTGTGGCGGTACATGGTGGCTGCCGCGCCTGATTGGTCCGGCACGTGCGATGGGGTTGACATTGCTCGGTGACAAACTAACGGCGACGCTGGCCGCGGAGTGGGGGTTGATCTGGCGCTGTGTCGCGGACGACGAGCTGACCCCTGCGGTCAAAACGACGGCGCTTAAGTTGGCGGCCGGTCCCACGCGCGGCTATGTGCGCACGCGACAGGCGATCGATGCGGCAATGCTGCTGCCCTTCGATGCGGCGCTCGACCTTGAACGCGACTTGCAGCGCGAACTGGGATCTTCGGCCGATTACCGTGAAGGCGTAACCGCGTTCATGCAAAAGCGCGCAGCAAACTTCACGGGTCAATGAGGGGCCAGGTCTGAGATGGAAGACCGACAACCGAAAGCACAAGCCGTTGCTGAAGCAGTGCGCGATCGCATGTTCGCCGAAGACGCCGCTTCGCGCGGTCTCGGCATGCAGGTCGAAGCAGTGGGTCCTGGCTACTCGAAGCTTTCGATGACCGTTCGGCCCGACATGCTGAACGGTTTCAAGACGTGTCATGGCGGGTTCATCGCAACTCTGGCTGATTCGGCGTTCGCGTTCGCATGCAACAGCCACAACGAAGTAACGGTTGCAGCCGGCATCGTCGTCGATTTTCTTGCCCCGGTCTATGAACGCGATGTACTTCGAGCGGAGTGTCATGAGGTCGCGTTGACCGGCCGCACCGGCGTGTACGACATCACCGTTACGAATCAGCATGGCAAGGCGGTGGTGGTCATGCGGGGCCGCTCGCACACGGTAAAGGGCAAGACGGTGGTGGATCTGTGATGGCAAACGGTCTCGAGCCGATCGAGCGCGCGAGCCAAAGCGAGTTGCAATCGCTGCAACTTGAGCGGCTGCGCTGGTCGCTCACGCACGCCTACAACAATGTTGCGCACTATCGAGCAAAGTTCGACAACGCAGGCGTTCATCCCTCCGATCTCAAGTCCCTTGCCGATCTCGGCAAGTTTCCATTCACGACCAAGCACGATCTGCGCGACACCTATCCGTTCGGCATGTTCGCGGTGCCGCAGGAAAAAATAGTGCGTATTCACGCGTCGAGCGGGACGACGGGTAAGCCGACGGTTGTTGGTTACACAGCAAAAGACATCGACACATGGGCCAGTGTGATGGCGCGCTCGATTCACGCCGCCGGCGGCCGGCGCGGCGACATCATTCACGTTGCGTACGGCTATGGACTTTTTACCGGCGGCCTCGGTGCGCACTACGGTGCGGAGAAGCTGGGATGCACGGTGATTCCGGTGTCCGGCGGAATGACTGAGCGACAGGTGCAACTTATCGTCGACTTCAAGCCGAAGATCATCATGGTGACTCCGTCTTACATGTTGGCGATCGTCGAGGAAATGCACAAGCAGGGCGTCGATCCGAAGACATGCTCGCTGCGTATCGGCATTTTTGGCGCCGAGCCATGGACGGCGTCGATGCGGCAAGCGATCGAGACCAAGACGTCACTTGATGCCATCGACATCTACGGACTGTCAGAAATCATTGGCCCGGGTGTCGCGCAGGAGTGCATCGAGACGAAAGACGGTCTGACGGTTTGGGAGGACCACTTTTATCCGGAAATCATCGACCCGGAGAGCAGTGAAGTGTTGCCGGAAGGGGAAAAAGGCGAGCTCGTCTTTACGTCGCTGACCAAAGAAGCGCTGCCCATGATTCGCTACCGGACGCGCGATTTGACGCGACTGTTGCCGCCGAGCGCGCGCAGCATGCGGCGCATCGAAAAGATTACCGGGCGCTCCGACGACATGCTGATCATTCGCGGCGTCAATTTGTTTCCGACACAGATCGAAGAATTGATCTTGAAGCAACCTGAACTGGAGCCGCACTACACGCTCGAAGTCACTCGGCCGGCGCATCTCGACGAATTAACGGTG
>DATLMT010000363.1:0-6200 GCA_035537135.1 Burkholderiaceae bacterium
TTTTCCGACGATACCCTCGACGTAGTAGTTCATCGCGCCGAGCTGCTCGTCGGTGAGCGAACCCGACGTCAGCACTTCGTTGCCCATATTGGTACGAATCGGTGCACTGAATGGATGAAACTTGCCCGCGAAGATCTCGGCTTCGCGTGCGTTGACGGCGGCGATGAGCTCTGGCGGCAGTTTGTCCGAATACCCTTCGAGCTTGATGAATCCTTCGCGCAGCCCACCCCAGACCGGCGCAACTTTCCAGCTGCCATTGAATGCTTCCTCGGCGCGATGCGTGTAGTAGTTCCCCCAGTGGTGAGTCACCGCCACAAGCTGCGCGTTTGGCCCGAACTTCGCCATGTTTGAGTGATAGCTGACCGCCATTTTTTTCTTTTCCTCCGCCGCCGCCACGACCGCGGTCGAATCGGTGTGGTGCGTGACGACGTCAGCCCCCTGCGCCATTAATGTGTTGGCGGCGTCGCGCTCCTTGCCCGGGTCATACCAGGTGCCGATCCACACGACCCGTAATTGCGCCTTGGGGTTGGTCGCTCGCGCACCAAGCGCAAACGCATTGATGCCCTGTAGAACCTCAGGAATTGGAAACGCCCCGACGTATCCCAGCGTTCCGGTCTTGCTCATGCTGCCGGCAATCATGCCCGCCAAATATCGGCCCTCATAGAAACGCGCGTTGTAAGTGTTGACGTTGGGTGCGGTTTTGTAGCCGGTTGCGTGCTCGAACTTCACATCCTTGAATTCTTCCGCCACCTTCAGTGTCGGATTCATGAAACCAAAAGAAGTAGTAAAAATCAACTTGTGGCCCTGCTTTGCAAGATCGCGAATCACGCGCTCGGCATCCGCACCTTCGGGTACTTTTTCGACGAACGATGTGCTGACCTTCGGACCGAGCGCCTTCGCCATTTGCTCGCGTCCGGCGTTGTGCTGCGTCGTCCAGCCGGCATCCCCGACCGGGCTCACATAGACAAAGCCGACTTTCAACGGCTCTAAAGTAACGACGGCTGATTTGGGTGGCTCGACCTTAAGAGCAACTTCCTCCTTCTTTCCACAGCCAGCCGCCACCATCACCGACGTTGCTATCGCTACCCATTTGACGAATGCTTGCATCGCTACTTTTCTGTAAAGGCGCTGCGCGAGTCTAAGGCAGCGCTTCACGTCGGACTGAACGGCTTGCCCAACGATGCCGGCATGTTCAGGCGCGTCCAGCGCGGGTTACGTGAGATCAGCGCGAGGACAATGATCGTGGCGAGATAGGGCGTCATCGCGAGCCATTGCGCCGGTACCTCGACGCCCTGTCCCTGCAGATAAAACTGAAGCATCGTCACCCCACCGAACAGATACGCACCGAGCAATAAGCGTCCTGGCCGCCAGGTGGCGAACGTCACAAGTGCAAGCGCAATCCAGCCGCGGCCCGCGACCATGCCGTCGGACCAGAGCGGTGTGTAGATTGTCGACAAATACGCCCCGGCCAAGCCCGCGCACGCGCCGCCAAATACAAGCGCTGCGCAGCGAATGTGCTGCACCGGGTGACCGAGTGCGTGCGCTGCATCGGGGGAATCTCCAACTGCACGCAAGATCAGACCGGCGCGCGTACGAAACAAGAACCAGGCAACCGCGGCAGTCAGCGCCACTGCAAAGTAGACCAGCCAGTGCTGCGCGAACACGGGCCCCATAAGCGGGAGATCACGCAACCATGGCACACCGTCGGCGCCGCGTGCAGGCAATGTATCGCCCTGCAGCGCCAGCCCAATAAAGGCCGACAATCCAGCGCCGAAGATCGACAGCGCCAGACCGGATGCAAACTGATTGGACACCAAGGCAAGCACAAGCAGCGCCAATATCAACGCCATGACAATGCCTGCGGTTGCGCCGGCTGCAAATCCAACCCAGTAATGCCCCGTATGCATCGTCGCCGCAAACCCGATAACAGCCGCCACCAGCATCATGCCTTCGGTTCCAAGGTTGACCACACCGCTGCGCTCGTTAATCACGATACCTAGCGCGGCCAGCAGTAGCGGCGTTCCTGCGTTCATCGTCAGCGCAATCAGCGACGCGAGCTCGTTCATCAAGCCGCTGCGGTTCGATACGACTGCACGCGATAGTTAACGAAGGTGTCGCACGCCAGCAGGAAAAACAGCAACATCCCTTGATAGACGCCGGTCAATGCCGACGGCAACCCTAGCCGCGATTGCGCAAGCTCGCCGCCGAGATAAAACAGCGCCATCACCAGCGACGCCAATACGACACCGACCGGATGCAGGCGTCCGACGAATGCAACGATGATCGCCGCAAAGCCATAGCCCGGCGAAACTGTCGACGTCAGCTGCCCGATCGGTCCCGCCACTTCGAGCCCGCCGGCAAGACCCGCGAGCGAGCCCGAGACCAGCAAAGCGATCCACAGCGAGCGCCGGGTTGAGAATCCTGCATAAAGCGCGGCACGCGGTGCCAGCCCCACCACCTTCAACTGAAAGCCAATCACACTGCGCGCCAGCAGCCACCACAGCCCTATTGCCGCCAGCAACGCAACCGCGCTTCCAGCACTGAGCCTGGTGCCTTCAACAATGATCGGTACGCGCGCCGCGGCGGCGAACAATTCGCTTTGCGGAAATCCATAGCCGCTTGCGTCACGCCACGGCCCTTGCACTAACCACGCGATCAATTGCTGCGCCACGTAGACCAGCATCAGACTGACGAGAATTTCGTTGGCGTTGAAACGATCGCGCAACCATGCCGTGATCGAGGCCCACAGCGCGCCCCCGACCATCGATGCCAGCAGGACGAATACAAACCAAACGCGCGGCGATTCCATTGTTGCCAACAGCGCAAGACCGCCGCCCATGATCGCGCCTGCGATCAGTTGCCCCTCGGCGCCGATGTTCCACACGCCGGCACGGAAACATACGGCGAGGCCTACGCCGCACAGAATCAGCGGCGTCGCTTTCAGCGCTAGCTCGCTCCAGCCGTGGACGCTCGCCAATGGTAAAAAGATAAATATTTTCAGACCCTGAAGCGGACTTGTGCCGAGCGCCGCGAAAAGAGCGCCGCCCGCAAGAACGGTCAGAAATATCGCTACGACCGGCGACAACCAGATCCATACGCGCGATGCAGTCTCGCGCGGCACGAGTTTCCACGAAGTCACACTGAGAGCTCCGCGTTCGCGTCCGCGCACCACACACCGGCCATCCAACGGCCAAGTTCAGCCTTGCTGATCTCACGCGGCGCGCGTGACGGCGATAAACGGCCAGCGGCGATCACCAGCAGCCTGTCGGCAATTTTATAAAGCTCATCGAGATCTTCAGACACAACCAAGATGGCACTGCCCTTCCCCCGCAGCGCAATCAGCTCATTGCGGATGGCTGCGGCGGACCCGGCGTCGACTCCTGACGTCGGCTGATCGAGCAAGAGCACGCGCGGCGCAGAGAATAATTCCCGTCCCACAATAAACTTCTGCAGGTTGCCGCCTGACAGCGTCTCAATCTTCTGCGTTGGCGTTAAAGCGCGCACGCCGAAACGCTGCACGATCTGCGCTGCTCGGCTGCGTGCATGCGAAGTGTTGAGCGCGCGGCCCGATGCCAGCGAGGCGTCAGTCAGCAAGGCGTTGTCGCTGAGCGTCATGCCGGCGACCACCGCGTGATTCAATCGCTGTTCAGGCACGTACCGCAAACCAATCGCTCTGCGCTGCGCCGTGTTCAGATGACCGGCAGGCGCGCCAAACAATCGCAGAGCATCGCGCTCAACCACCAACTCACCTGAAAGGGCTGCCACCAGCGTGCGTTGACCGTTCCCCGAGATTCCCGCAATACCTACGATTTCACCGCTTCGCACAACGAACGAGACATCGTCGAGCCGATCGCGTTGATCTCCCGCCACGCTCAGCCGCCTGAGTTCCAGAGCGATGTCTGTCGGCGGGGATTCGCGAGAAGCAGTCGACGCTCGCTCGACACCCAGCATCCAGCGCGCGAGGCTCGCTTCGGATTCTGTTCGCGGATCGACTTCGGCCACGATCTGGCCGGCGCGCATCACGGCGCAGCGCGTTGCAAGCTCGCGCACCTCATGCAGCTTGTGGCTGATGAAGACGATGCTGACACCGCTTGCTGAAAGCTGGCGCAGCGTGTCAAACAGTCGATCGGCCGCTTGCGCAGTCATTACCGACGTCGGTTCATCAAGGATCAAGACGCGAGGCGAGCTCATCAGAGCGCGCAGAATCTCGACTGGCTGCCGCTCGCCGGCTGAGAGGTCATACACACGCCGCCTCAGATCGACCTCTAGGCCGTAAGAAGCTGCAAGCTCAACGACGCGCTCTTCGACCAACGATATGCGCCCGGCCGGCAAGCCCAGCGCGACGTTCTGCAGCGCGGTCAGCGAATCAAACAAAGCAAATTGCTGAAGCACCATCGCGATGCCGAGCGCACGCGCATGTCGCGGGTTGTCGATACGGACGATTGCGCCATCGACCGCGACCGTTCCCGCGTCCGCGCGCGTAACGCCGTACACGACCTTCATCAACGTGCTCTTGCCTGCGCCGTTCTCACCCAGCAGCGCGACAATTTCGCCGGGCATGACGTCGAGCGACACCGAATCGTTGGCGATGGCCGCGGAATAGCGCTTGGTGATATTGCGCAGCGCGAGACGCGGTGTCATCCGCCTTGTCTAAGTGAATTGAACTGGCGGAGGTGGTGAGATTCGAACTCACGAAGGGCTTACGCCCTTGCCGGTTTTCAAGACCGGTGCCTTAAACCGCTCGGCCACGCCTCCGAAGCGCGATTCTGCCCGACAGCGGGCAATAGCCTCTACTTTGATGCGGCCGCGGCGCGCGCAACGTAACGAGCGAGCGCCTGCATTTGTTCTTCCGATAACTGCGGGTACGCCGGCATCTGATTGATGCCGGTTTTTAACGCTTTGATCACGCGCGGTGCGTCGGGCTTCAGTTCATCGAGCGACGGACCGATGTTGCCGCTGGCTCCTGCGTCCGCCAGCGTGTGGCAAATCGTGCATGACGGCGTCGCATCCTGGACGAACAACTGACGTCCTGGATCACTTTCATTGCTCGCGCACGTACCGCTCGCTGACAACAGCGCCACCATGCACAAAGCGGACGCGCGCGCGTTGGTCATCCAAGCCAGCCGCTAGGCGACAGTGACTTGTATTGCGTGCGAGCGCCAGCCGCTATTCAAATACCCGCCAGCATTATCGGGGGTCGTTTCAACCTGCACCCTGCCCTGCGAATCGGTCACACGCGACGCCATCACATACGTTCCCGGTTTCAGCTGCGTCTGCAGCACGAACGGACGCCATGCGAAGCGCCCCAGATTCGGGCCGATGAAACTTGCCTCGCGCCACGAATTGCCGCCATCGATCGACACCTCCACCCTGCGCGGTGCCTGCATGCCGCCCATGGCCACGCCGTGGATCTGTACCCATCCTCGTTTGGCTGGGCCCGCTTCGGGCGCCGGTGAATTGATCCATGATTTCGGCTCCATCTCCCATACGGCGGGAAAAGTCGGATCGCCTTTCGTTCCCGGCGGATGCATGCGGTAACCGGTGCGCTGAATAGCTGCATCCGTTTGTTCGGCAGTAAATGCAAGCCGCTTGATGTATTTGATGTTATTGACGCCGCTATAGCCTGGAATAATTAAGCGCAGCGGACCTCCGTGCGCGTGTGGCAATGGCTCGCCATTCATCTCCCATGCAAGCAGCGCATCTTCAAGTGTGCTTATCGGCACCGAGCGTTCGACGATGACCGTCTTCGGATCGATTCCGGCCGGTAGGCTTTCGCCTCCGGTGCCGGTGATGTATTGCACCTTGGCAATGGGTCCGCCAAGCGCCTGCGCGACCGCTCTTACTGGCACGCCGCTCCATAACACGCAACCCGAAGCCCCGGTGGCCCAGCGCGTTCCCGCAGGCTTCGTCGGGAAGTAACTGCGGCCGTTACCTGAACACTGCAATACGGTCGCGATGGTCTCGAGACCAAGCGTCTTCAAATCCGCGACCGACAGCGTAGTCGGTTGTCGCACGCCGTCGACGGAGACCTGCCACGCGTCGCGATTGACAACGATCGAAACATCGGGCGCCGGCAGGTTGTTTCGAATGAACAGCCGCTCCGCCGGAGTGACGACGCTGGTGCCCGCCGCTGTGCGCTTGGTCTCGATCGTGGTCGGCGTGTGCACTATCAAGCTGTCGGCATCTTTCCAAGCGACATA
>DATLMT010000364.1:0-11467 GCA_035537135.1 Burkholderiaceae bacterium
TGAACAACGTCGTGCGCGCAGCAAGCTCGACGATCTTGCCCAAATACATCACTCCGACGCGATCGGAAATATGATGCACGACCGCCAGATTGTGCGAAATGAAGAGATACGTCAGCCCCATCTCGCGCTGCAGCTCCTTCATCAAATTCAGCACCTGCGCCTGCACCGATACGTCGAGCGCGGAAGTCGGCTCGTCGCACACAAGGAACTCCGGCTTCGTCGCCAGCGCGCGCGCGATCGACAGCCGCTGGCGTTGCCCGCCCGAAAACTGATGCGGATACTTTTCCTTGTCGGCGGGTGCCAGACGCACCTGCTGTAAAAGCTCGTCGACGCGCGCCTTGA
The DNA here is from genome assembly GCA_035537135.1 of Burkholderiaceae bacterium. Classification (GTDB taxonomy): domain Bacteria; phylum Pseudomonadota; class Gammaproteobacteria; order Burkholderiales; family Burkholderiaceae_F; genus JACCZX01. Next base: position 343 of record DATLMT010000364.1, read on the forward strand.
TCTGCGCCTTGTCGTTCATCAGTCCGTGTGCCTTCAAGGGCTCGGCGATGATGTCGGCAACGCGCCAGCGCGGATTCAGGCTCGCGTACGGATCCTGAAAAATCATCTGCAGCTTCTGCCGCAGCGAGCGGCCGCGCTGCGAATTCATCTCGCGCAGATCACGCCCGAAGAACTCGACGTAGCCCTTGGTCGGAACGTAAAGCCCGACCAGCAGACGTGCGACTGTCGACTTGCCACAGCCTGATTCGCCAACCAGCGACAGCGTTTCACCGCGCTTGATGTCGAAGCTCACGCCGTCGACCGCATGCAGGATCGCGCGCTTTTTATTTTCGAGCACCCGATTGAGCCACGGCGGCGAGACGTCGAAATATTTCGCCAAGCCGACCGCATGCACGATGACGTCGGCGTCGAACGACCTCGGCGCGCGGACAGCCTCCTCGCGCAACACGGCACTCATGCTGCGATCCTGCCTCGAGTCGCATCGTGCAGCCAGCACGCCGCCAACGAGGCACCCGCGGGCAACAGGTCCGGCCGCTCGCGTGGGCAGCGATCGAAAGCGTGCACACAGCGCGGGTGGAACGCGCAGCCGCTTGGAATCGCCGTCAGCCTCGGCATCGAACCGTTGATCTGAGTCAGTCGCTCGGTTTCGTGGCCGAACGTCGGAATCGATCCCATCAAGCCGACGGTGTAAGGATGCTGCGGCCGGTGAATGACGTCGGAAACCGGTCCGATTTCGGCGATACGTCCGGCGTACATCACCGCAACGCGATCGGCTGTCTCAGCGATCACCCCCATATCGTGCGTGACCAGCATCACTGCAGTGCCATGGTCACGGCAGAGCCTTTTCAACAGCGAAATAATCTGCGCCTGAATCGAAACATCGAGCGCGGTCGTCGGCTCGTCGGCGATGATCAGCTTCGGCTCGGCCGCCAGCGCCAGCGCGATAACAACCCGCTGCCGCATGCCGCCTGAAAACTGATGTGGATACGCATCGATGCGCCGCTCGGGCGCCGGAATGCCGGTCGATGCGAGCAGCTCGATCGCGCGCGCGCGCGCTTTGCTCGAAGACATATGGAGGTGGGTAGTGATCGTCTCAACCAGCTGGTCACCGACCGTGTACAGCGGATTCAGCGACGTCAGCGGATCCTGAAAGATCGCGCCAATCTCGCGACCTCGAACCTTGCGCATCTCGTCGTACGGCAGCGTGTCGATCCGCCTTCCGACGAGCTTGACTTCACCTGCGGCGATGCGCCCCGGCGGTTCGAGCAGCCCGATGATCGCCGCGCCGGTCAGTGATTTGCCGGCACCCGACTCGCCAACAACGCCGAGCACCTCCCCGGGTGCGATCGAAAAGGAGATGTCGTCAACCGCGACGAGGGTGCCGCGTCGCGTTGGAAACTCGATGCGCAGATTGCGCACCTCCAGCAACGGCGACGTGGGCGAAACCCGGGCCAACGCAGTCAAAGAATGCTCAGCGGCGGTCATCGTCATAGCTCGGGCGCCGCGAACGATGCGTGACTAAGCTTTACAGCCGGCAATCGGCTCCATGTAATCGACTTGCGGCTCAAAGTCCTGTTGCAGTGAATTCTTCTTCACCGCTTTCAGGTAGTAGCGCGTGCATGGCTTGACGTCGAGCGTGATCGCGCGCGTTTCGCCATATTGGAATCCCGACGCCGCCGGACCCTGCACGCGGATCACGTGCCGGCCGGGATCAACCATCACCGGGTTGCGCGTGTCGCTGCGTCCATCGACATCGAGCACGATCACTGAGTAACTATTCATATCCGCTTTGAAATAGCGGTTGCCGTCAATGTAGGAGAACGGGGTCGTAGCGCAGCCGGACAACGCGGCGACTGCGATAGCTGCTAGCTTTAGTTTCATAACACCTCCTAAAAAACTTTCCGCTCTATCTCAACTTTGGATTGAGTGCGTCGCGCAGCCAATCACCGAGCAGATTGACGGAAAGTACGAGCAAAACCAGAGCCAGCCCGGGGAATATGGTGATCCACCATTCGCCCGAGAAAAGAAACTCGTTGCCGATGCGGATCAGCGTTCCCAGCGACGGCGTGGTTGGCGGCACGCCGACGCCAAGAAACGACAACGTCGCCTCGGTGATGATGGCCGTGGCGATATGCACGGTGGCCAGCACAAGCACCGGGCCCATCACATTGGGCAATACGTGTCGCGCCATGATCGCGAGCGGCGATACGCCGATCACTCGCGCGGCCTGCACATATTCCTTGTTTTTTTCCACCAGCGTAGAGCCACGCACGGTGCGTGCGTATTGCACCCACCCGGACAATGCAATAGAGAGAATCAGCACACCAAACGCAAGCTCGTTGTGCGAGTCGCGCGGCAGCGCGGCGCGCGCGACACCGTCGATCAACAACGCTGTCAGGATGGCCGGGAACGACAACATCACGTCGCACACGCGCATGATGAACGCATCGAGCCGGCCACCGACGTAGCCCGACAGCAGTCCAAGGCCAACGCCGAGAATTACCGACAAAGCAACCGACGCCAATCCGATCGCCAGCGATACCTGCATGCCGAATAAGATCGCGGAGAAGATATCGCGGCCTTGATCATCGGTGCCAAGCCAGAAGTTTGGATTGCTGCCTGCCTCCCACATCGGAGGCAGCGACGCATCCAGCAAGTTGAGCGTGGCCAAGTCGAAGGGGTTATGCGGCGCTACCCAGCGTGCAAATACCGCAGAGAAGATCAGAACGAAGGCAACAACGGCGGCAGTGATCGCTACCGGCGAATTGCGGAAGCTGTACGCGACGTCACTGTCCCACAGGCGGCCGGCAGCGTTCATCGGAACTACCGACCCCTGATCGGTGACCACGGGAACGCCTGCGTCGACTGCTAGTGCCTCCGTATCCATGCTGATTGCCCACTCACTGTCTAATCGCGCCTACGGCTGCTTGATCGACACCCACTTGATGAACATGTAGTTATCCGCCAACTGAACCAGATCGATGTTTCGCTTCATCGCCCACGCCAGCGCCTGCTGATGCAGCGGAATATGGCCGACGTCGTCCTGATGAATTTTCATCGCCTCGGCGATCATCGAGTTGCGCTTCGTGATGTCTGTCTCGGTAGCAATCGCCTTGGTCAACTGATCAATCTTCGGATTGCTGTAGCTGCCCAGATTGAACTGGCCTTGGCCACCGTCGCCTGGCGTCGCCATCAGAGCGAAAAGCGGGTTGTGCGAGTCGTAGCTGCCAGGGGTCCAGCCGAGCAGATAGAACGACGTGTTCCGCGACAGGATCTTCGGAAAGTAGGTCCCCTTGGTTTCCGCCGCCAGATTCACCTTGACACCCACCTTGGCGAGCATCGCGGCCACGGCTTTGCAGATCTCTTCGTCGTTGACGTAGCGATCGTTCGGGCAGTTCATGCCAACCTCGAAGCCCTGCGCGTAACCAGCCTCGGCGAGCAGTTTCTTCGACGCTTCAACATCGAACGGCAGCCGCTTGTTTAAATCAGGTACGAAGCCGTTGATCCCTGGAGCGATCATCAATCCGGTCGGCGCGGACGCGCCGCGCATAACGGTCTTCTGAATCGCATTGATGTCAATCGCCTGATAGAACGCCTGCCGGACCCGCTTGTCCTTGAACGGATTCTTGCCTTTGACGTTCGACTGCAGCAACTCGTTGCGCGACTGATCCATCCCGAGGAAGATCGTGCGCAGCTCCGGCGCCTGCATCACTTTCAAATTCTTGTCTGCCGTGATGCGCACAATGTCCTGCACCGGCACCGGCTCCATCATGTCTATCTCACCCGACAGCAGCGCTGCCACGCGTGTCGAGTTGTTGCCGATCGGCGTAAAGATCACTTCCTGCGCGTTGCCTTCGATCTTGCCCCAGTAGCTCGCATTGCGCTGCAGCGTCGTGCGAATGTTGGGATCGCGCGATCGCAAACGATACGGCCCGGTGCCGTTGGCCTGGAACGACGCGGTGTTTTCGGTCCCTTTACGCTTGTCGACCGGCTGCGTGGCCTTGTTTTTCTCGCACCACGCCTTCGACATGATGTACCAGTTGGTGACGACGTCCGGCAGGATCGGAAAGGGCTCGGTCGTGATGATGTCGATGGTGTGATCGTCGAGCTTGCGGATCTCCTTGATCTGACCGACATACGTCTTAACGTCGGAACCTTCACCTTTGCCGCGGTTGTAAGAAAAGATCACGTCATCGGCGGTGAACGGTGTGCCGTCATGAAACAGCACGCCCTTGCGCAGATTGAAGCGCCATACCGTCGGCGCGGTCTGCTTCCAATCGGTGGCCAACAACGGAACCACTTCAAGTTTCTTGCCGCGCCCGATCAGCGGCTCATAAACGTTGCCGGTGAATGCGAGCTGAAACGATTCGTTCAACGAATGAGGGTCCATTGAAAGCGCATCGCCCTGATTTGCGAACTTGAACGTCTGCGCGTGCGCCACAGTTGCCGCAAGCGCGAGCGCCGCCGCTGCGGCAATGGTCCTAATGGGGGCATGCAATGTCTTCATGGCGTTTCCCTCGGTGATTAATGCTCTGAAAGCGGCATTCTGCGCTCAGCCAGCGCCGAAAAAAAAGCGGCGCCAAGTGGAATCACGGCGTCGTTGAAATCATATCGACTGTTGTGCAGGAAACAATTGGACGGCCCACCGCCCTGTCCCAAGCGTAAGTAACACCCGGGTTTTGCCTGCAGCATGAAAGAGAAATCTTCGGCACCCATGCTCGGCGCCAGATTGCGAATCACATTGTCTTCGCCTATCAGCTCAGCCGCAACGTCGCCGGCGAAACGGGCCTGCAGCGGGTGGTTGATCGTCGCGGGGTAGATGCGCTCGTACACGACGTGGGCTTCGGCGCCGAAGGCGCGCGCGGTCGATTCAGCCAGCTCGGTAATGCGACGCTCGACCAGTTCTTGCGTGTCGATCTTCGACGTTCGCACTGTGCCGATCAGCTTGGCCTCGCGTGGGACGACCGAAAACGCTCCCGGGCTGCCGGCCTGCATCGAACACAAACTGATGACCGCGTTGTCTAGCGGAGCCACGTTGCGCGATACGATTGTCTGTGCCGCGGTGATGATGTGCGCGGCAACCACCACGGGATCTATCGTCAGGTGCGGGTGCGCACCATGCCCGCCCTTGCCGCAGATCGTTATTTCGACCCGATCCGCCGACGACATCATGGGCCCGGAGTTCAATCCAATCTGGCCCGCCGGCAGCGGCGGCCAATTGTGCATCGCGTAGACCTCTTCGGCGGGGAAGCGCTCGAACAGCCCATCGTCGATCATCGCCTTGGCGCCCGCAAATCCTTCCTCACCAGGCTGGAAGATCAGATACACCGTCCCGTCGAATTTCCGCGTGCGCGCCAGATACTTTGCGGCGCCGACCAGCATCGTGGTGTGGCCATCATGACCACATCCATGCATTAGGCCCGGCCTGGTCGAGCAGTGTGCAAATTCGTTCTCCTCGGTCATCGGCAATGCGTCCATGTCGGCACGCAGCGCGATCGAGCGGCCCGATGAATTTTTCTCGCCGCGGATCACACCGACGACGCCTGTCTTGCCGACTCCCGTATGCACATCGATGCCAACGTCACGCATCTGGTCGGCAACCAGCGCCGCCGTGCGGTGTTCTTCGAAACCGATCTCCGGATGTGCGTGCAGATCGCGCCGCAGCGCAGTCAGTCCTTCGTGCTGCGGAAAAATGGCCGCCAGCGGGCCTCGCAATGCAAGTCCTAAATAAGTACCCATTCAGTGTGCGGCGGCGGCGCGATCGATGCGCAGTCTCGGATCAACGGCAAAGTACAGCAAATCGACGATTAGATTGATCAGCACGAACACCAATGCGATCAGGCACAAATACGCCGCCATGACGGGGATGTCGGCAAACTGCACCGACTGAATGAAAAGCAATCCCATGCCGGGCCATTGAAAAACCGTTTCGGTAACGATCGCAAACGCAATGATCCCGCCCAGCTGCAAGCCGGTGATTGTGATGACCGGCACCAGCGTGTTCTTCAGAGCGTGGCCGAAGTGCACCGCACGATCGGTCAAACCCCGAGCGCGCGCAAACTTGATGTAGTCGGTGCGCAGCACTTCCATCATCTCAGAGCGCACCAGCCGCATGATCAGCGTGAGCTGGAATAGACACAACGTGATTGCCGGCAAGATCAAGTGTTTCCACCCGGTCGTTGTCAGCAGGCCGGTGCTCCACCAACCGAGCTGCACGGTATCGCCGCGGCCATAGGAAGGCAGCCAGCCCAGCATCACCGCGAAGACCAGGATCAGCAAAATGCCGATTAGAAACGTCGGCAACGATATTCCCACCAGCGACACCGCGAGCAGGAAATGCGCAAACCACGAATCGCGCCGTAGTGCGGTGTAAACGCCCATAGGAATACCGACCACGATGGCGATCACCGCCGCCGCAAATGCAAGCTCGAGCGTCGCCGGCAGCCGTTCCTTGATCAAGGTTGAAACGGCTCGACCCTGGCGCAGGCTGATGCCGAAATCGCCCTGCATGGCGTTGCCGATGAAGTGGCCGAACTGCACGTAGAACGGCTGGTCGAGGCCTAGATCGCCGCGCAGCCGGGCGCGATCTTCGGGCGTCGCATCCTGTCCGAGCATTTGCGACACCGGGTCGCCGACATACTGAAACAACAGGAAGGCAATCAGCGCCACAACCAGCATGACGAGAATCGCCTGCAGCAGTCGGCGGACGATAAAAGCAGCCATTAACCGATATTAGAGCAGGCAAAAAAGAGCCGGACATCGTTCAATGCCCGGCCCGTGGTAATGCCGAATCCCCTCAGTCGATCTTGACCCACTGCACCTCTAGTCTGTTATCGGCGCGATGCACAACGTTGACGTTCTTGCGCATCGCCCATGGAATGACTTGATTGTGCAACGGGATGTGCATCACCTGCTTGTTATGCAGCAGCAGCGCGTCGGCGATCATCTGGTTGCGTTTCTTGACGTCGACCTCGCCCTTGATCCCTTCAACCAACTTGTCGAACTCGGCATTGCTGACGCGGCCCAGATTAAAGTTGCCGTCGCCCCCTTTACCGACCGTCATCGGCAACGATTGCAGCGAGTACAGCGCATCGAACGTCGGCACGCCCCAGCCGAGCAAGTAGAGCGAGGTGTCGTACTTCTGAATCTTCGGAAAGTAGGTAGCGCGCGGCATTGCGTTTAACGACACCTTCATGCCGAGCTTGGCCCACATCGAGACGAGTGCCTTGCAGATCTCTTCGTCATTGATATAGCGGTTGTTGGGGCAATCAAGCGTGACTGCGAAGCCGTTCGGATATCCAGCAGCAGTCAGAAGCTCCTTCGCTTTCTTTTCGTCGTACGGCAAGCGCTCGTGCGACGCCGGGGTCCAGCCCAGCACGGCACGCTGGATGATCGAGCCCGTCGGATCGGAAGAGCCGCGCATGACGGCCTTCTTGATTGCCTCGATGTCGATCGCGTGATACAGCGCCTGGCGCACGCGCAGATCCTTGAACGGATTCTTGCCCTTTACATCGCTGTATTGCAGCTCGTCGCGAAACTGATCCATGCCGATGAAAATCGTGCGGTTCTCCGCGCCTTCGATCACCTTGATCGACGGTGTCTGTTTCAGGCGGGCTATGTCCTGCGGCACCGGGTCAAGCAGAAAGTCGATCTCGCCCGATAGCAACGCAGCGGTGCGGGTCGAGTCGGATTTGATCGGCGTGTAGACGACTTCGGTGACGTTGCCCTTCTTGGTCTTCGCTCCCCACCAGTTCGGATTAGCAACGAATACGGTCTTGATATCGACTTCCCGCGACTTCAGCATGAACGGCCCGGTGCCGTTGGCATTGCGCGCGGCGAAGGTTTCTTCCTTCTGCACAAAATTCTGCGGGGCGACGACCTTGTTCTTCTCAGCCCACGCCTTGTTGACGATCCGCAGCTCCGTCAGCTGACGCAGCAGCACCGGATTGGGCACTGTCGTGTAGATGATCACTGTGTTGTCATCGACCGCGTGCGCGCGCTGAACCCCGACGGTGTACTGGCGAAAATTCGACGTCGGCTGCATCGCGCGATCGATTGAGAACACGACGTCGGCGGCCGTCAGCGGCGAACCGTCGTGAAACTTGACGCCTTGGCGCAGGTTAAAGCGCCAGATCAGCGGTGTTTCCTGCTTCCAGTCGGTCGACAGTGCAGGCACCACTTCAAATTTTTCGTTATAGGTAACGAGCGGCTCGTAGATATACGAGTTGGCGGTGTTATTGAGCCCCTCGTTCTGTGCGTGCGGATCCATCGTCAGGATGTCCCCCTGACTGGCCCAGCGCAAAGTCTTGGCGTCGACAGTGGTTGCGAAAAACATGGCTGCAGCAAATGCGGCGACGGCTAGGCGCATCGACGTTCTCCTTATGGGTGGGGTGCGCTAAAGCCGATCATGATGCCCACTTCGGGCACGCAGCGTCAAACGTCGTGGGCAGCGGGTTAACCCGCTCCATAAAGCGAAAGTTTGCGCCGCCGCCGGGTCCGGCTGCTCAAGCCCTGAGAGCGTTCAGCTCGCGCTTCGCTGCGGCAACCCAATCGCGATGCAGATCGCGATAGCCGCCACCAAGTCGATCCGCATTTTTCAGGGTCGTTTCGAATAACTCGCGCGCCATATCAACCCGCCCTTGCCGTGCCAGCAGCTGTGCATAACGCACGCGTACTTCTTCGCCTCCGCCCAATGGCAGCGCCTCGGCATACGTCGATAGAGCAGGCTCTATCTCACCCGCGTCTTCGTGCAGCCGCGCTTTGAGCAACAAAATCTGCGCTGGCTTGAACGTTGGATGAACGGCGCGCAAATGCTCAATCGTCTGCTGACCGAGCCGGTGGTCGTGGGCTGCAAGCGCAGATTCGACCAGCAACAGCTTGATCTGCGGATCGGAAGCAAACGGACCATTAAGACAGCTTTGCACCAGCTTGACGGCTTCCTCACCCAGCCCGGCCGCAAGACATTCGCGGGCAAGTGCCAGCCGATTATCAACGCTGCCGCACGTCTCGACATCCTGTGCGCGAGCGCGCAGTTCGCGCGTCGGATCGACCGACTTCCCGATGCCGTGAATGGCGCGGTTTACCGCACGCTCGGCTTGTGCGCTTCCGCGCGTCGACGGAAACACTTCTACGAAGTAATAGGCCACGCATCCGAGAACCGGCGCCGCCATGATGATGAACACCCAGTAATACGGGCGGCCCGTTTTCAGCGCGTGGACGACAAAGCAGGCCTGGATGATGACCGTCAGCGCGATCAAAATCGGCATTGCCCTCTCCCGAGATCGTAGTTGTACAGCGATGATCCCGAGGGCCGCTGTTCGCGTCAAGAACGAGATGGAGTGAAATTGAGTACTGATTCTTTACTTGCCGCAACGCGCTGGCTAGCGCCTTGGCTTCAGCTCTAACGTAACTGCTTCACGCGGCGGCGGCGGACGCATCGGCAGGTATTGCACGTCGCGCCATAGCGACTGCATAGACGCATAAGAATCCGAAAATGGATTGCCCGCCTGACCACTCGAACCTATCCATACCGAGTTCGATTCGAGCGCCGACAGGTCGTAGATGGCGCGCAGAGTCGCCGTATGCCGCGTCGAATATGGCGCCTCGCCGCGATGCGACAGCGCACCAACGTTGATCGTGTGGGTATCCCCCGGCACGGCGGTGCGCAAGTCGAACAGTCGTCGCAGTCCGGGCACATTCGCCATCGGCCGGTGCTCTGCTGTGGCGCGATGCGCATCGCCCCATCGCAAGCCTGCAACATCGCTCCCGGACCCCTGCGTCAGCTGCGTCACCGCAGCATCGAGCGCGTCACCTGCCAGCGAGAGGCACGTCTCGAAGCGCTGGCCGGTCGACCGGTCATCGCACCAGTCGCGTGCCTGCGCACGGCCCGACAACACATACAGCAGCGTGGCGGTCAGCTCGGCCTGATCGACATAGTCATCGGTCAACGGTCCCAAGTCATCGGCAAAAATCCGGTGCTTCAGCTCGCGCATCCAGGCGTGGTAAATGAGAGGCTCGGGTGCATCGCGCTTCATCTGAAAGTCCCACGCGCGGAGCCGCGCGATTGCATCGCGTCCGGCTTCGGTTTGCGGCTGCGTATCTTTCAGCATCGCAAACATGTCGCGCGCTGCGAGCGATGTGACGTCGGCCTGAATCGCTTTGAAAGTGCTTACATCGTGTTTGCCACGTGCCTGCAGCAATTGCTCGGCGCGCTGCGCGCGATACGGCAGGAACCAGTCGTGCGTCAGATGGTGCGCATACGTCGAAGGCACGACCTTGTGATTCGCCGTCACGAGCATTCCGCCAGCGGGGTCGCGCGTGCGTGGCGACTGGTTGGCCGGGAGGTACCCGCGCCAGTCGTAGCGGGCCTCCCAACCGGGGGCCGGCACCAGGCCTTGCAGGTCGTGCGTGCGATCGCGGATCGGGATGCGCCCGGTGACGATCAGTCCGATCTTGCCGTCGATGTCGGCGATCAGCGCCGATTGCGTGACGATCTGAAACTTCTCGAGCGCCTGCTCGGCCTGATCGATGTTGCGCGATTTGTTCAACGCGCGAATCGCAGCGATCGTCGTGTCGTTCGGTTCGAGCGCCGACCAGCGCAACGCTAATACGAACTGCGCTTGCTTGAATCCTTTCTCGACGCTCGCAAGCCCGCTGATCACCGGGCCATGCCGCGTCCCACGAATCGTCAGCTCGACGTCGTCACCGCCCTTGACGCGAATCCGCTCGACGCGCGATGTGAACGGCGCCCAGCCCTCCGGAGTTTGATATTCGCCTGGCTGCTCAGGATTAATGCGCTCGAGATAAAGGTCCTGCTGGTCAACGCCGGTGTTGGTGAAAGCCCAAGCAACACGATCGTTGCGTCCGAGAACAATGCCCGGAACGCCGGGCAGCGTCGCGCCCATCACCTTCAAGCCCGGCGCCTGCAGCCCTGCGAAATACCATACCGAAGGCGCCGTCAGGCCAAGATGCGGGTCATTGGCCAGCATCGGCTTGCCGCTGACGGTGCGCTGACCCGATACGACCCAATTGTTCGAGCCGCGTCCTTCGCCGTCGAAGCCCAAAGCGGGCGCGACCATCGCGGTTGCGGGAGCCGACTTCAAACCCAGCAATCGATACAGCTCTG
>DATLMT010000365.1:0-4570 GCA_035537135.1 Burkholderiaceae bacterium
CAAAACTTCTGGCGGTTGCGCGCCTGAGACGCCGAGGCGCTGATTGAAAACAAAAAACGGAACTCCCGTGACGCCGAGTTCGCGCGAGCGCCGCTCTTCGGCTCCGATGGCTGCGCGTCCCGCATCACCATCGAGCCAAGCACGCGCAGCAGACGCGTCGAATCCTGCGTCGCCAGCCACGCCAGCCAGCGCGTCGACGCTTCCGATATCAATGCCGTCGACGAAATACGCGCGGAACAACCGTTCGACGAACGCATCGGCGGAGCTTGGATCGACGTCCTGCGCCCACGCGATTAGTCGATGCGCATCGATCGTATTCGGCTGGCGCACGATGCGGTCGAAGTCAAAGGCAATTCCAACGTCGTCGCCTGCCGCTTTGACGCGCGCGTAAATCTGCTTCGCACGCTCGGGACCGCCGAATTTTTTTTCCAGGTAGCCGCGGCGATCGACGCCGCCGGCGGGAATGTCCGGGTTCAGCTGAAACGCTAGCCAGCGCACGCGAACGTCGCGCCCGTATTGCGCCAGCGCTGCTTCAAGCTTGCGCTTGCCGATATAGCACCAGGGACAGACGACATCCGACACGATGTCGATCGAAAACGGCGGCGTATTTAACATGGCGGTTTGAAGCGATTTTCGCACGCCGCACGACAGGACCGCATGGAGTTCAAGGAGTATTACAAAACGCTTGGAGTCGAGCAGACCGCGAGCGCCGACGAAATCAAGGCGGCATACCGCAAGCTCGCACGCAAATTTCACCCGGATGTCAGCAAGGAAGCTAACGCCTCCGCGCGCATGGCGGAGGTCAACGAAGCGTATGCGGTGTTGTCAGATCCGCAAAAGCGCGCGGCGTTCGACAAGCTGTCGCAGCGTCGCGCAACAGGCCGCGACTTTCAGCCGCCGCCGGGATGGGACGAGGGATTCGAGTTCTCGGATGCGAGCTCGTCCAGCGGTGATGGTGATTTCAGCGAATTTTTTAATACGCTGTTCAGTCGCGCAGCGCGGTCACGCCGTGGGGGTGGCGCACCCGCGCAAATGCGAGGCCGCGATCACCACGCCCGAATCTCGATCGACCTGGCCGACGCGTACCACGGCGCTTCGCGCCCGCTGGCATTGCGTGAGGCGCGTCTCGATGACGATGGAAATGTAGTCAACGTTGAACGCGTGCTCGACGTACAGATCCCGAAAGGCGTCAAACAGGGCCAAAGCATTCGCTTACGTGGCCAAGGTAGCCCCGGGCTGAACGGCGGCGCGGCGGGAGATCTGTATCTGGATATCGATTTCGAGCCAGATGCGCGTTACCGCATTGATGGCCGCGACGTGACACAGACTGTGCCTGTTACACCGTGGGAGGCCGCACTCGGGACTAGCATTGAAGTGCCGACGCCGTCGGGCCGCGTCCAAGTCAACGTGCCGGCGGGCTCCAGCAAAGGCCGCAAGTTACGCCTCAAAGGACGCGGAATTCCGGGCGCCGGCGACGCAGAGGCTGGTGATCTCTATCTCGAACTGGAACTCGCGTTGCCTCCGGCGAACACCGAAAAAGCACGTGAGCTGTATCAGACGATGGCGCGCGAGATGTCGTCGTTCAACCCACGCGAGCAGATGGGAGCAAAATGACACAACACAAGTTGAATGTGGTGCTGATCGACGAACACACTCTGGACCTGCATGAACTCGCATCTGCGTGTGCGGTACCAGCCGAGTGGGTGGTCGAGCGAGTCGAAGCGGGGTTGTTGACGTGCTGCTCATCAGAAGGCGAGATGCGATTTGCCAGCACGCACCTTGTACGCGCGCGTCGCATGATCACGACCGAGCGCAGTTTTGACGCCAACGGGGAGCTCGCAGCGCTGGTCGCAGACCTGCTCGAAGAAGTCGAGCAGCTGCGCCGGCGGGTGCCGCACGACTCCTGGAAGCCGCGCAGCTAACAACCAGCAGGACGCGATATGAGACCGGCATCCAGATCCGTCATCATTCGCGAAGTGGGCTTGCGCGATGGGCTGCAAAGCATTGCGCGGGTGCTGCCGACGGCGCAAAAGATCGAATGGATCCGCGAAGCGTATGCCGCCGGGCAGCGCGAAATCGAAGTCGGATCTTTTGTGCCGCCGCGATTGTTGCCGCAATTGGCCGACACTGAGCAGCTTGTCGCGTTCGGCAAAACGCTGCCCGAACTGTGCGTGTCGGTGCTGGTGCCGAATCTGAAGGGCGCCGAGCGCGCGATCGAGTCAGGCGCCGACGCGATGCTGATACCGTTGTCGGCGAGCCACGCGCACAGCCTCGCGAACCTACGCAAGACGCCGAGCGACGTGGTGGCCGAGATCATGCGCATATGCGACCTGCGCAATGCGAAACAATCGAAGTGCCTGATCGAAGTTGGCATCAGCACTGCATTTGGATGCACATTGCAAGGCAAGGTTGAGCCGGCTGAAGTGTTGCGTTTACTGCGCACCGTGCTCGATGCCGGCGTCGATCGCGTCGGGCTAGCGGACACCGTCGGTTATGCCGACCCTTTGATGGTGCGCAATCTGTTCGAGCAGGCGCTTCCGATTGCCGGTGACCGCCTTGACTGCGGCCACTTCCACGACACCCGCGGGCTTGGCCTGGCGAACGTTTATGCGGCCTGGACCGCGGGCATCACGCGCTTCGATGCGTGCCTCGGTGGCATCGGTGGATGCCCGCATGCGCCCGGGGCCAGTGGCAATGTGTCGACGGAAGATGCCGTTTACATGTTTGCCAGCATGGACGTTCGAACGGGGCAGGATTTCGATCGGCTGCTCGCGCTGCGCGCCAAGCTCGCGCACTGGCTCGAAGGTGAAACGCTGCATGGCTCGCTGTGGCGCGCCGGGCTGCCGAAGACAATGCTCGCTGCATGAACGACGCTCAAACTCCGCAACCGCTAAGCGGCCTGCGAGTGGTGGAGTTCACTCACATGGTGATGGGGCCGACTTGCGGCATGGTGCTGGCCGACATGGGCGCCGAAGTGATCAAGGTCGAGCCGATCGACGGCGACCGCACGCGTTTCCTGCTAGGCGCGGGGGCGGGCTTCTTTCCGATGTTCAACCGCAACAAGAAAAGCATCGCGATCGACTTGCGTAATGAAGCGGGAGCGCAAACGGCGCGCGAGCTCGCGGCGAGTGCCGATGTTGTGCTCGAGAACTTCAAGCCGAACACGATGCACAAGTACGGGCTCGACTATGCGACGTTGTCGAAGACCAATCCGCGACTGATTTATGTCGGGCACAAAGGATTTTTGCCGGGACCGTACGAACACAGAACCGCGCTTGATGAAGTGGTGCAGATGATGGGGGGACTGGCGTACATGACCGGCCGCCCCGGTGATCCGCTACGCGCGGGCACCAGCGTTAACGACATCATGGGCGGAATGTTCGGTGCGATCGGCACGCTGGGTGCGCTGATCCAGCGCGGCATCACCGGCAAGGGAATGGAAGTGCAATCGGCACTGTTCGAGAACAATGTGTTCTTAATGGGCCAGCACATGCTGCAGTACGCCGTCACCGGCAAGCATCCGGCACCAATGCCGGCGCGAGTCAGCCCGTGGGCAATCTACGATGTGTTCACCGTAAAAAATGGCGAGCAGATCTTCCTGGCGGCGGTCAGCGATGCGCAATGGGTCACCTTCTGTGACGCACTCGGCTACACCGATTTGAAAGCCGACCCGACCCTGCTCACCAACAATCAGCGCGTGCATCAGCGTCCAACGTTATTGAAGACGATCAGCGAGCGCCTTAGCCTTCATACGGCCGATGAATTGGCCGCGCTGTTCGAGAAAGTCGGGCTGCCATTCGCACCGATCCGCAAGCCTGAAGATCTCTATGACGACCCACACCTGAATGCCACCGGCGGCTTGGCGGACATTAAGCTGCCTGACGGTCAGCGCGCGGGCCAGACGGTCAAGACCACCTTGTTTCCGATCACGTTGCAGGGCAAGCGGCTCGGCGTGCGAATGGGCCCGCCAAAGTTGGGCGAGCACACGCGCGAGCTGCTGAGCGGTATCGGCTATTCGCAACAAAAAATTGACGCGCTGCTGAAGCAGGCAGCGGTCGCTTAGTTCAAGACAGGAGACAAATATGAAATTGGCACATGCATCGAGGCGCCGCACGTTAGTTGGCCTCGCAGGCTTCTCGCTGGCAGCGTCGGCACTGTGGTCAGGCCTGGCGCACGGTCAATCGAAAGTGGTTCGCTTCATCCTGCCCGTCGCGACGGCCTCTGGCGTCGACACGATCACGCGCGCGGCATCGCAGGCGTTGTCCGCCGCGCTCGGGTATCCAGTCGTCGTCGAGAATCAACCGGGCGCAGGCGGAATCGTCGGCACGTCGGCGATGATCAAGTCGCCACCTGACGGCTTCACGCTGAGCATCGTCTCCAACAACCACGTGATTTATCCCAGTGTTTACAAATCGGTGCCATTCGATCCGATCAACGACATCACCCCAATCGCAGTGATCGGATCGACGCCGATCGTGTTTGTTGTCAATCCCAAGGTCCCCGCTAAGGACGCGAAGGAACTGGTCGCGCTGCTGAAAGCCAAGCCCGGTGGCTACAACTACGGCTCTTC
>DATLMT010000366.1:0-3155 GCA_035537135.1 Burkholderiaceae bacterium
CTGAGCGACCTGCTGATGCGTGGTGACGTGCATGACGACGTGCTGACCAACCATTCGGTGACCGTAACCGAGGTACGCATGTCGCCCGACCTGCGTCATGCCACGGCGTTCATCAAGCCGTTGCTGGGCAAAGACGAGGAAGCGGTCCTCAAGGCGCTGCGGACCAACACAGCGTTTCTGCAGCGTGAAGTCGCGCGCGCAGTGAATGGAAAATATGCCGCAAAGCTAAAATTCCTTGCCGACGAGAGTTTCGACGAGGGCAGTCATATCGACAAGCTGCTGCGCGATCCGAAGGTGGCACAGGATCTGAAGCCGGATGACGACGAGGCCTGAATGGCCAAGCTCTATTTCTACTATGCGTCGATGAATGCGGGAAAATCGACGACGCTCCTCCAGGCCGATTTCAACTATCGCGAGCGTGGCATGCGCACCATGTTGTGGACCGGCGCGATCGACCGACGGGCAAAGATCTGTTCGCGCATCGGCTTGGAAATGGACGCCAATCTGTTCGACAAGGACACCGACTTAGCGGCGGCAATCCTTACCGAACATGCGAGTTCGTCGCTTGCCTGCGTTTTAGTCGATGAAGCACAATGGCTGACGCGCGATCAGGTGCTGCAGCTTGCAAAGGTCGCCGACCGCAGTGGTATTCCTGTGCTGTGTTACGGGCTGCGCACCGACTTCCAAGGCCATTTGTTCCCGGGCTCTGCAGCGTTGCTGGCCCTTGCCGACGCGTTGGTTGAGCTCAAGTCGGTGTGCGACTGCGGGCGCAAGGCGACGATGAACCTGCGGGTCGACGGCGCAGGCCGGGCAGTGCGAGAGGGCGCGCAACTCGAGCCCGGCGGGAACGAGCGCTACGTGGCGCTATGCCGCCGCCATTTTTTCGAAGCACTCGGCCACCAAGCTCCAGCGTGAGCGTTCTATGACCATGTTCGTACTGACCCTCGCGCTCGCGGCCGCTTCGCCCGAAGTTTCGCTCCGTGATATCGGCCGCGACGGTCTGCTGCGCCATATCCCCGATCGCACTGCCGGCCTGTTCATCGAATCCATCCGCGGCGACTGGTATTATGCGCGCTTCGTCGGCCCATGCCAGCGGCTCGGGGACAGTTATGGCCTCGGGTTCGAAGCATCACCCAACGACCAGCTCGACAGGTTCAGCGCGGTCGTTGCGGAAGGCGAGCGCTGCCAATTCGCCAGCTTCGTCAAGTCGGACGCGCCAGCCAAACGCAAGCGCCGCTAAAACCAAAAGCGTTCGCGATACCATTTCGTCACGATGTTCTTCACCCCGCCGGTGATTGGCAGGCTG
The DNA here is from genome assembly GCA_035537135.1 of Burkholderiaceae bacterium. GTDB lineage: Bacteria > Pseudomonadota > Gammaproteobacteria > Burkholderiales > Burkholderiaceae_F > JACCZX01. Next base: position 1,307 of record DATLMT010000366.1, read on the forward strand.
GCGTGAAGCGTCGCGCGATTGAGCTTCCCCTCATTGTTGGCATTATTCCAGGCGAGCAACATCCCCGCACGCGGCGTGACCATTAGGCCTGCGGTCGGAAAACTCGTCTCCCCGCCCCCTTTGGGCTCATCCAGATAGATCATCGCGGTCCAGCAGCGCTGCCCGCCGCGCTTGCGCTCGTCCTGCCAATAAGGCTGCTCGGTGTGGAACCAGTCGTGATGCGCCTTGAATTCCTGGCCGATGGCGTAACGCTGCCCTTGCAGGGACTCCCCCTGACGGTTTTTCATGCCGAGCAGGTGGTCGATCTTCTCGTCGATTGCGTGGACGAACGGGTGTGAGCGGTTGAGGTTGCAGCTCTCGGACGTGCGGAACGCCTGATCGTCATTCGTTGCATAAACCGTGGACGGCACACGGTCGGCATCGATCATCGCTACCAAGCCGCCGCATTCGAGTGGATTGAGAAAATTCTGGAAGCAGAATAATTCCGCTCCCGCACCCTCGACGACCTGCACCTGCGGATTGGTGCGCAGGCGACGGGCGACCGTCTTTCCGATTTCGGCGAGCTTTTCTGCGGGCATCAGCGGCGCATAGCGAAACGGCCCGGAGCGGTGAAGCTCCGGGCCGTCGGTTTTAGGCTACCAGAAGAAGTCGTACTGCGCGTCGGCGACGAAGCCCGTGCGCTCATCGATCAACAAGGCATCGTTATAATAGCGGACCCAACGATAGGGCGGGTACGCTGGCGGCAGACGGTACTGGTACGGATCGTTGATCCAGTAGTTTTGCGAAAACAGGATCGAGTTCAGCGCGATACCGATGCTGAACCGCTGATACCCGTTATTCCAGCCATAGGGCGCGTAATAACGCGGCAGATTATACAGCCCGCGATTATAGTTGCGGTAGCTCTGCCAATTGTAGCGATTGTCATTGCGCCAACCGCGGTTCCAATTGCCGGCATAGCCCTGACGCCCATAGCCTTGGTTATAGCCGTAGCCGTTATTATAACCGTAACCGTTATTGTAGCCCTGACGCCGGTCAATCTCACCATTGCGGTTGCGGTCGAAACGACGATCCACCACGCCGTTGCGGTTCTGGTCATACCGGCGATCGACGCGGCCGTTACCATTCGCATCGGCATCACGGCGATTGCGGATACCATCTCCGTCACGGTCGCGATCCACCCGGTTGCGAATGCCGTCACCGTCACGGTCGCGGAAGCGCGTTGGGAACTGCGTCTGCTGTTGCACGACTACGCCAGGCGCGTTGACCTGTCCGCCAAAACCCCGACGGCCCTGCCATTCGGCACGAGGTGCCTGGACCTGGCCTTGCGTCTGCATTTGTGCCTGCCGAGCCGCGCGCATTTCCATGCGTTGCTCGGGCGTGCGCTGCTGACGCTCCATGCGTGCAGGGCGCTCGACCTGCGCTTGCATCCCACGGTCACCGCGTCCGTTGCGCCAGTCCTGCGCCATCGCCGGGATCGCGGACGTTGCCGCGAGTAGACCGGCCATTACGATCAATTTCCTCATCGTCATGTCCTCAAAGAGGTCCCGCGCGATTGCGGTTCCCTAATGACAATGCGAATCGCATATACAAGCTATCGCGAGGCTGAACCCCTTGTGCAGCAAGCAGAAAGCTAATCGCGCCAGCTGCGGTCTTGCCGATCGACCAGCCGCACCATTGCGGCAAACTCGGCCACGCCAGCGCCGCCCGGAATCTGCGTTTGGTGCAGGTCGCGCTGATGGATCGCGACAATGTCTTCGGGAACCATCACCGGCCGTCCCATCGACATCGTCGCGATCTGGATCTCACACGCCCGCTGCAACGCCCAGTGTTTGATGAAAACCTCAGGTAA
>DATLMT010000367.1:0-6774 GCA_035537135.1 Burkholderiaceae bacterium
ACGTCTTGCAATGCACGCAGTTCTGAAAGTTGATCTGCAATCGTTCGTTGCCGTCTGCACCTTTTACGAATTCGTACACCGCTGCCGGGCAGTAGCGCTGCTCCGGTCCGGCGTACTTTGGAAGATTGATCATGGTCGGAACAGACGGATCTTTCAGCGTCAGGTGCGGAGGCTGGTTTTCCTCATGGTTCGTGTTTGACAAATACACGGAAGACAGCCGATCGAACGTGAGGTGACCATCGGGCTTCGGATACACGATCCGCTCGCATTCGACCGCAGGTTTAAGTTTTTCGTAATCGGCAAATTTCCGATGCAACGTCCATGGCGCATGGCCGCGAAAAACGATCTGGTCGATGCCGAACATCAGTGAGCCAAGCAGCAAACCCTTGTCCAGCCACGGCTTGAAGTTACGCGCACGAAACAGCTCGTCGTGCAGCCAGCTCCTTTCGAACGCCTGCGGATATGTCGCGAGCTCATCGCGCTGTCGATCGGCGGCGAGTGCGTCGAAGGCTGCAAGTGCCGCGAGCATTCCGCTCTTGATCGCCGCATGACTGCCCTTGATGCGCGGCGCGTTCAGGAAACCGGCATCGCAGCCGATCAGCGCGCCGCCCGGAAACACCAGCTTAGGTAGCGACTGCAGTCCGCTGGCGTTAATTGCGCGTGAACCGTATTCAACCCGCTTTCCTCCCTCGAGATAACGACGCAACGCCGGGTGCACCTTGTAGCGCTGAAATTCATCGAAGGGCGACAGATACGGATTTGTGTACCCAAGCCCGACGACGAGTCCAACCGACACCAGATTCTCACCGAAGTGGTACATCCAGCCGCCGCCGTACGTGTTGTTGTCGAGCGGCCAGCCGGCGCTGTGCAGCACCAGCCCGGGCTTGAACTTGGAAGAGTCGACCTCCCAGATTTCCTTGATGCCGATGCCCCACGTTTGCGGATCGCGCCCATCGCTCAACTTGAAGCGCGGGACGAGTTGACGCGCCAGATTGCCGCGCGCTCCTTCGGCGAACAATGTGTACTTTCCGTGCAACTCGACACCGGGCTGAAAATTCTCGGTCGGTTTGCCGTCGCGGCCGACGCCCATGTTCCCGGTTGCTACGCCCTTGACGGCGCCAGCGTCGTCATAAAGTATTTCCGCCGCCGCAAAGCCGGGAAAAATCTCCACGCCGACTGATTCGGCCTGTTGACCGAGCCATCGCACCAGGTTGCCGAGGCTGCCGACAAAGTAGCCTTGATTTCTGAGTGCGGCTGGCAGCCAGCCATGCGGGACTTCGCGCGCGCTGGATTCGGACAAGAACAGAAACCGCTCCTCGGCGACCGGTGTTTTCAACGGCGCGCCACGTTCTTTCCAATCCGGAAACAGTTCGGTCAATGCGACCGGATCAATGACGGCGCCTGACAAAATGTGTGCACCGATTTCGGAACCTTTTTCAAGCACGCACACGCTGACGTCGCGGCCGCGCTCTGCGGCGAGTTGCTTGAGCCGGATTGCGGCTGCCAGACCGGCGGGACCGCCACCCACGACGACAACGTCGTACTCCATCGATTCACGCGGCACCCCTGAGTCGGTCATGTCTTGTCCTATATCAATTGAGGATTGTAGAAGCGATCGACTATGCGATCATCTTCGCGATGCGAACCAACCTGAAAGAGAAGGTGGCACTCGTCACCGGCGCCAGCAGCGGGCTCGGAGCGCGCTTCGCCCGGGTAGTAGCTGCCAATGGTGCGTTGACGGTGCTGGCTGCTCGGCGACTAGAGCGCCTTAAAGAGCTCCGCGCAGAGATCGAAGCTGCGGGCGGCGCCGCGCACGTCGTCGAGCTCGACGTGATCGAGCAGGACTCGATCGAAGCTGCCATCCAGCAAACCGAACGCGAGGTGGGGCCGATCGATATTCTGATCAACAACTCAGGCGTATCGACCGTGCAGCGGCTCACCGAAGTGACGCCGGTCGACTACGACTACATGTTCAACACCAATGTGAAGGGCGCTTTCTTCGTCGCGCAAGCGGTGGCGAGGCAAATGATCGCCCGCTCCAAGCAGCAGCAGGGCTTGCGCGGCCGCATCGTCAACATCGCTTCGATTGCGGGGTTACGGGTGCTGCCCGACATCGGCGTTTATTGCATGACCAAGGCGGCGGTGATTCACATGACGCGCTCGCAGGCGGTCGAGTGGGGCCGTTATGGCATCAACGTCAATGCGATCTGTCCCGGATACATTCGTACCGAAATAAACGAGGCGGTATGGGATACCGAGCGCGGCGCGAAGCTGCTGAATCGCCTGCCGCGCAAGAGAGTCGGCGTGCCGGAGGATTTGGATGGCGTGCTGCTGCTGCTCGTCGCAGAAGAATCGCAGTTCATCAACGGCGCGATCATTGCCGCCGACGACGGAATGTCGGCGGCGTGAAAGAGTTCGTCATCGAAGTGCCGCTGCGATGGGGCGACATGGACGCAATGTCGCACCTGAACAATCTGATGTATTTCCGGTTGATGGAAGAGACGCGCATTCAATGGTTCGCGTGCCTGGGCTTTCAAACGCGGCCTGTGGGTGAAGCGCCGATACTGGCGCACGTTGCCTGCGACTTTCTTAAGGCAATGACTTATCCCGGTACTTCGATTGTGACGCAGCTGGTGACGCGAGTTGGACGTTCGAGTGTCGAGATGACATTGAAGATAGAGAAGAAAGATGAGCCGGGCGTCATCTATGCCACCGGGCGCTCTGTGATCGTCTGGTTCGACTACGCGACCGGCAAGTCTGCGCCATGGCCGCAAACGGTACGCGCAGCGATCACCTAAAATCCGCGGAGACCAAAGAACAGGGCGCGGAGAAAATCGATGAACAAGGTGTACCCCACGGCCACAGCGGCGTTGGCCGATGTCGTCAAGGACGGGCAGACGGTGGCGGTGGGCGGGTTCGGTCTGTGCGGTATTCCGGAATCGCTGATCGTGGCGTTGCGCGATAGCGGTGCCAGAAAACTTACTTGCGTCAGCAATAACGCCGGCATCGACGGTGCGGGGCTCGGTCTACTGTTAGCCACGCGGCAGATCGGCAAAATGATTTCGTCGTACGTCGGTGAGAACAAGGAGTTCGAGCGGCAGTATCTGGCGGGGGAACTCGAGCTCGAATTCACGCCGCAAGGCACTCTGGCGGAGCGCATGCGCGCCGGCGGCGCCGGCATACCGGCGTTCTTTGCGCGCACCGGTTTTGGCACGATCGTGGCCGAAGGAAAACCGACGCAGAAATTCGACGGTGTCTGGGGTGACAAAGACTATGTGATGGAGCGCTCGATCCGGGCTGATTTATCCCTGGTCAAAGCGTGGAAGGCGGACAAGCAGGGCAATCTTGTTTATCGCAAGACCGCGCGCAACTTCAATCCGGTCGTGGCGATGTGCGGCAAAGTCACGGTCGCCGAGGTTGAAGAGATCGTCGAAAATGGTGCGCTCGATCCAGACAACGTGCATACGCCAGGCATTTTCGTCCAGCGCCTGGTGCTAAATGCGACGCCGGAAAAACGTATCGAGAACCGCACTGTGAGGAAGAGCTGAAATGCCGTGGACTCGCGAACAGATGGCCGCGCGGGCGGCGCAGGAATTGAAGGACGGTTTCTACGTGAACCTGGGTATCGGCCTGCCGACTCTGGTGGCGAACTACATTCCCGCCGGCATGGATGTGATGCTCCAGTCGGAAAATGGACTGCTGGGCATTGGTCCATTTCCGCTCGAGGAAGAAATCGATCCCGATCTCATTAATGCCGGCAAGCAGCTGGTGACCGCGCTGCCGGGCTCGAGCTATTTCTCGAGCGCCGATTCGTTCGCGATGATCCGTGGCGGTCACATCAATCTGGCAATACTGGGCGCTATGCAGGTCAGTGAGACGGGTGACCTTGCCAACTGGATGATTCCCGGCAAGCTGGTAAAAGGCATGGGCGGCGCGATGGACCTTGTTGGCGGCGTCGAACGAGTGGTTGTGTTAATGGAGCACAGCGCGAAGAGCGGCGAGCACAAGATTTTGCAGCAGTGCACGCTGCCGCTGACCGGCAAGGCAGTGGTCAATCGGGTGATCACCGAGCTCGGTGTGTTCGACGTGACGAAAGACGGATTGCAGGCAACAGAGCTGGCGCCGGGAGTAACGCAAGAAGAAGTTCGCACCAAGACCGGTTGCCCCGTCAGGTTTGCCCAGGCAACCGCGGCTTGAGCTTGAGGTCTGCGCGGCGTACGCCGTGAGCGCTGTGCATCATCACCACGACGCGGAGCTCAGCGCCCACCACCGCGGCGACAGCAGTTACACGCATCGCGCACGCGCCGCCGGCGGCGGGACGCTGACAATTGCGGTCGCGCTGACGCTGGGATTCGCCTTTGTCGAGCTACTCGCCGGTTTGTGGTCGGGTTCGCTGGCGCTGCTGGCCGACGCCGGACACATGGCGACTGACTCTGCGTCGCTGCTGTTCGCGCTGATCGCCAATATCATCGCCCGGCGGCCGATTTCTGAGCGGCATTCGTTCGGCCTGGCTCGCGTCGAGGTTATCGCCGCATTTGTCAATGCGCTGTTCATGGTGGCAGTGGTGCTATGGATCGCGATCGAGGCGTTCAACCGTATCAATGCGCCGGTGCCGGTGCAAGGTTTGGCGGTCCTCGGTGTTGGCAGCGTCGGACTGCTAGTCAACATTCTGGTGGCGTGGACGCTCTCGCGCGATCGCGACAACGTGAACATTCGCGCGGCGTTCATTCACGTGCTTGGCGATTTGCTCGGTTCGGTCGCCGCAATCATGGCCGGCACGATTATCTATTTCGGCGGCCCGCTGATCGCAGATCCGGTGTTATCGCTGCTAGTGGCCGCGCTGATCGTGCGCTCGACGTACGGCGTGCTGAAGGAAACCACCTTCGTACTGCTCGACAGCGTGCCGGCGGGGGTCGACTATGCGGCGGTGGGCGCGACACTCGCGAAACTGCCGGGTATCGTTTCTGTACACGACTTGCACGTGTGGGCGATGGTTCCCGGCAGAGCGGCGCTATCGGCGCACGTTCTGGTCGATGACATCGAGCGCTGGCCGGCAATACTGCAGCAGGCGCGGCAGGCGCTGAACCGCGACTTTCATATTGATCACATCACCCTGCAGCCTGAATGGCTGCGCCGCGATCCAGGCGTGATCAGCATTCGAAAGTCGGAATAGCGAATGCGTAGAGCAAAGGCATTGACAAACCTTGGCTATATTGGTACGTTTCGCGTACCATTTCGTACACGGTTGTTTTGACAAGATAAATTTCATGGCCGCTCTGCCGCAACGAGAAATTCCTCGCGCCGACATCGACGTCGGTAGCCGCGACGCGCGTAGCCGGTTGGCTGCGATGGTCACCAAGCTGCTGGATCACTGGAGCTTGACCGGTGTGGAACAGTCGGCGCTGCTGGGACTTTCCACCACCAGCCGCAGCACGCTGGCCCGGTATCGTGAAGGCGAGCCGTTGGCCGACAGCCGCGACCTGCTTGACCGCGCGGGCCATTTGCTAGGCATTCATAAGTCGCTGCGTATTCTGTTTCCGTACGATCGAGACCTCGCGTACGGCTGGATGACGCAGTTCAATCGCCGTCTCGGTGCGCGACCGGTCGATCTGATCGCCGAAAAAGGGTTCGAGGGGCTGCTTGCAGTGCGCCGGTATCTAGATTTTCAGCGTGGCTAGTGATTTGCTGTCTGCCAACGCCGAGTTTCATGGCGACCTGATTCGAAATATTCCGGGCATTCGTCGCTCGCAGAATCTGTTCGATGATTTGACTGAAAATCCTGCCGACTGGGCGGTTGCCGTAGCGGCAGAAGAAAGCGGTCGCATTCCGACCACGGCGGCGCTGGCCACGCGCCCGTTCGATTACGGCAGCGTCATCAGCTACAGCTTCGATGCCTCGCATTGGCAATCGACACGTTTTTCAGACGGCACGCGCTACGGCGTGTGGTACGGCGCCCTCGAAGTCGAAACGACGGTGTACGAAACCGCGCATCATTGGCGTCGTTTCCTGCTAGACAGTTACGGCGAGCTTGATCGTGTCATCGTCACCGATCGTCGCGTATGCGATGTGCGCTGTGATGCGCTGTTGATCGATCTGCGCGGGAAGCACACTGAATTCCCCGACCTGGTACGCCGCGACAGTTACACGTTCACGCACCAGGTCGGCCGCATCGTGCACGAGCAGGACTTGAGTGGCCTGCTTGTAAAGTCCGCGCGCTGCGATGGAATCAATGCCGCAATCTTCAGGCCCGAGCGGCTGTCCAACGTTCGAGAGAAAGTGTTCGTTACGTACAAGACGAACGTCGTCCAAGATACATTTGTCGCGGAACGAACGCGCGGCCGCACTTGGTTGGCATTTTCGCCCAGCAGCCTTGAGTGAATGGCTAAAGGCCTAGCTGTCGAAGCAGCGTCATGACACCGAGCATGATCGGCTGATGCACCAAATAGACAGTGAGCGCCCAGGTACCGAGAAACAGCAGCCAGCGCGGCGCGCGTTCATTCAGCGAAAGCAGTGCGTTCGGAATTCGCCATTGCGAGTTTTGCCAAATAGCCGCTAGCCCGGCGCCGATCAGGACGACTCCAAGCCACGGAAACAGCGGCACGTAGTCCTCCGTGCGTGGCTTGAACGTCATGAAACCGACGATCGTTGCCGGCGGCATATTGAAAACTTCGTTCATGTAGATCAGTCCGATCGCGGCGCACGCGGCGCCGAGAGCGATATTCCAAGCCTTGAAAATCAACAGCGGCCGCGCGATCAAGAGCGCCGCAGCGACGA
>DATLMT010000368.1:0-3804 GCA_035537135.1 Burkholderiaceae bacterium
CGCGAAGTCGCGCAACTCGTGCATGCGACGCTGCGCGACTTTGGCCTCATCGGCTGGCCCAAGACGTCGGGCTCGCGCGGAATGCATGTCTATGCGCGCATCGAGCAGCGCTGGACGTTCGACGAGGTGCGCCGCGCAGCGCTCGCTCTGGCGCGTGAAGTCGAGCGGCGCGCCCCCACTATGGCGACGAGCAAGTGGTGGAAGGAAGAACGACAAGGCGTTTTTGTTGACTACAACCAAAATGCGAAAGACCGCACAACGGCAGCTGCTTATTCGGTACGGCCGACCGTTGACGCGCGTGTTTCGGCGCCGTTGAGCTGGGACGAGGTCGAGTCGTGCGAGCCGGCTGACTTCACGCTCGCGACGATGCCTGCGCGGTTTGCGCGCATCGGTGACCGCCACGCAGACATTGACGTGCGGCGCGGCTCGCTAGAGTCCTTGCTCGAGCTGTCGGCGCGCCATGAACGCGACGGCCTGGGCGATGCGCCGTGGCCGCCGCAATATAAGAAGCAGCCAGGCGAGCCGCCGCGCGTGCAGCCGTCGCGCAGCCGCGCAAGCAAGTATCCATTGATCGAGATCGGGCGCGCTCAGCGAAAGCAAGATGCGCTCGCGGGGCTGGAACGCTGGAAGGCCGGACATGGTGACGTGGTCGCACACTTGCTGCCCGCCGACGTACTGGTCGATTCAATGCGTGGGCGGTCGTCAAACTGGACTCGCATCCGCATCAATCTGCAGCATGTGCCCGAGCAGCTTCGCCCCATGCAGGGACCGCTCGACCCCAACGACGAGCCTGATGATGTAGCAACTAGCTCGCAGACTGAGCTGCGCCGAAAACCTTCTCGAGCTCGAAAGGCTTCGTGACTTCGAGCTGGTCGTAGCGACAATCCCGCGGCGGTTTGTCGGCTCGCCACCGTAGGAAAATGGCAGCGTGCCGAAACCGATCACCTTGCAAGTGATCGTATTTGACTTCGCACACGCGCTCGATTCGCAACGGCTCCCACGACAGATCTTTTCCCGCGCTCCAGCGGCTCTGCGCGCCTGGCATGCGGCTGGACTCTGCTTCGGCGCTCGCCCATTCGCGCCATGGATGATCGTTGATTGCATTTTCGCGCAGCGGCGCGAGATCGAGAGCAAGCTGCTTGCGCGTAGGCATCGTGAATGCCGACGTTACGCCGACGTGTTGCAAGACGCCCCGATCGTCATACAAGCCGAGCAGCAACGACCCGACCACGCCCTTGCCAGTCTTGTGCCAGCGAAAACCGGCGACGACGCAGTCTGCGGTGCGGGCATGCTTCACCTTGATCAACACGCGCTTGCCCGGCTCGTATGCGATCTTTGCGGGTTTAGCGATCACACCATCCAGACCGGCGCCTTCGAATTGCTGCAGCCATTGCGTGGCAACAACGCGATCGCGGGTCATCGGCGTCAGGTAAACCGGCGTTTCAACCTGGTGGAAGGCTTCCTCCAGCAGGGCACGGCGCTCGCACTGTGCGGCGGACATCACGTTGCGGTTGTCGATAGCGAGCACATCGAAGGCGACAAACGATGCGGGCGTCTCTTTCGCCAGCTTCGCAACGCGCGATGCGGCAGGGTGCAGTCGCAACTGCAGCGCGTCGAAGTCCAGTCCGCCTGGCGAGGCGATTACGATCTCGCCGTCTATGACGCAGCCCGCGGGTAGCCGCTGAAGCAACGACTCGTGCAGCTCTGGAAAATATCGGTCGAGCGGCCGCGAGTCGCGGCTCTGAATGAAAACATCAGACGTGCTACGAAACACGATCGCGCGAAAGCCGTCCCACTTTGGCTCGAACAGGAAGTCCGGCGCAGCAGGCAGCTCGTCCGCGATCTTGGCGAGCATGGGTTCCACAGGCGGCTCAATCGGAAACGTCATAGATTGCGCGTCAACGAGCAAGCCAGCCACCCGTCATCCTCTCTTGCGTTGGGACCGTTGACCGACATTCACTCGCACCCTAGTCTGCGGGGGCGCGCTCGCACGTGCGGAGAAACCAACATGCAAAAACTGGTGTTGTGGATCACAGTATTTATCGCTATCCAGGGATGCGCAGCGCCCCCTGCCACACCCAATGTCGCCGAGCCTACAGCGACGATAGCGGACACGGCGGTCGGCGGCGGCCGCAGCGGAAAAACATTTTTCGTGCTGGCAGAAGTTGACGGCCGACCGGTGGCGAACAGCATGGGCCCCAGCGCGATCGCAAGCTCCGAACAAGACCCGAACCTGCAGTCGCGCGAGTCCGAGCGAAAGGTCGTCGCCCGCAGGGCTACGCTCAGGCTGCGCGGGCAGATTACTTATCCGTCACCGGTCCAGCAGATTTTTCTGGCACGCCGCATGCACTCGGTCGACGGGACAATCGACGTGGAGTTGAAGCCGAATACAAGCTACCGCGTCACTGGAATTCTTGATTCGTTTCGCCGTGAGATCTGGCTCGAAGAAATAGGCTCAGGGCAGGTCGTCGGCGCGAAGATCACGGCGCCCGCTGATCCCGCAGCAGCGGCTTCATCCGCTTCAGGGGCGATGTACACATGCTGCAACCTGCACTACGACGGCGATTGGATCAGTGACGCGAATTATCAAACGCTGCCCTTCATCCCGGCCGGATCTCGTATCGCGATCAATGACTACGGCCGTTATCGCGCCAGCGTCATGATCGAAGGGCGGCCAATGCGTATCGGTCAGGACTATGGCCGTGTTCAGGAATCGACCGAAGAGTATGTAACCAAGCTCGTGCTTAACGAGGATCCGAAGGTTCGGATCGCTACCTTCCCCGCCAACGTGCAGGCGGCCATTCGCGCCGGCAAAGTTATGCCCGGCATGACAAGAGAGCAGGTAATCATGTCACTCGGTCCTCCGCGCACAGACCGAACGGCATCCATTGATCTGCTGCAGTGGACTTATTGGACGACGGCGCGCGACGAGTTCGTCGTCCTCTGGGACACCCAACATCGGGTAAGGGCGGTCGACGGCGCGACCCGAGTCACACGGCTCGTTCTGTACGGCGAAACGCCTTAAACGAGCAAGCGCCTACAGAATCTCGGCGGCGTAGTCGGCGAGCCGCGAACGCTCGCCTCGCTGCAGAGTGACGTGACCGGAATGCAGCCAGCCCTTGAAGCGATCGACCACATAGGTGAGGCCCGACGAGCCTTCGGTCAGATACGGCGTGTCGATCTGCGCAATGTTGCCTAGGCAGATCACCTTCGTGCCCGGCCCGGCGCGCGTGATCAGCGTTTTCATCTGCTTCGGGGTCAGGTTCTGCGCTTCATCGATGATCAGATACTTGCTGATGAACGTTCGGCCGCGCATGAAGTTCAGCGACTTGATGCGAATGCGCGTGCGGATCAGGTCATTGGTGGCTGCGCGGCCCCATTCGCCTGCGTTGTCGTCAGTCTTGTTCAGCACTTCGAGGTTGTCTTCGAGCGCGCCCATCCACGGTGCCATCTTTTCTTCTTCGGTACCCGGCAGGAAGCCAATGTCGTCGCCAACCGGCACCGTCGCACGCGTGACGATGATTTCCGAAAAGCGCTTCGTTTCCAGTGTCTGCGACAAGCCGGCCGCAAGTGCGAGCAACGTCTTTCCGGTGCCCGCCTGCCCGATCAGTGTTACGAAATCGCACTCGGCATCCATCAGCAGATTCAGCGCAAAGCTTTGCTCACGGTTGCGTGCGGTAATCCCCCACACCGCATTTTTCGAGTGCGTGTAATCGCGCAGTACGCGCAGCACGGCGGACTTGCCGCGGATCTCGCGGACCTGCGCATAAAACGTGGTGCCGTTTTCGAGATAAACAAACTGAT
>DATLMT010000369.1:0-2463 GCA_035537135.1 Burkholderiaceae bacterium
GCCGAAACATGCGCCTGGAGGCCATGGCGCGGGATCATAGTGGACGGCGCTCGAAATTGATGGGGTTTGATGTGCGGTACGGCACGCCAACTTCGAGGGCTAAAGCAATGGTTTTCATTGCGCGCTCGCAGAGCGCGCTAAAGCGGCCGCCGTCGGGCCGTCCAAAGGCGGCCGTTCTAACCAATCGTTGCGAGTGCACGTGCGATGGCGCAGCCGTCGCGTACACGAGCAACGCCTTTTCTTTTATATCGGCCGCGTTTCGTCTCGATCGATCGGCCGCCGCTGCGGTGCGAGCAGCAGCCACGAAATGAGCGGCCACAGGATTGCGCCCACCCCGCTCTCGCCAAAATACATCCAGCCTGGCCAAGTGCCGCCGACCCACATGCGGATCGCGAGCGATGCGAGCTGCGCAATCAGCAGCAGCGGGAACACGTACAGCGCCTGCGCGCCGAGCGGAAACCACAGAATGCGACGGTGCAGCGTGATCGCGCCATACGAGATCAACGTATAGGCGAGTGCGTGCTCGCCGAACAGCGTGGCTTCGTGCACGTCCATTAACAGGCCGAAGGCGAACGCGGCGCCGATGCCAACGCGCCTCGGTTGGTGAATGTTCCAGAACACGATAGCAATCGCGAGCACGTCGGGCACCAGCGGTGTGCGGCCCCACGGCAGCAGGTTAATTACCAGTGCTGCAATCAGCGACGCCCAGATAAACAACGGGTTAGCCGGCCGCAGCAGATATTGCGGCCGGTATCCGATGCGTGTCCCGGGAAGCTCAACCGGAGCAGTTGCGCGCAACGCAAAGTTACTGCCGAGCCAGCCGCGCACCCCGGCCCGCTGCCGTGCCGAAGAACGAGTTGAATCGCTGCTCATGCGTGGTTCACGGGCTTCACTTGCGGACACCTTTGCGCGGCGGCGCAACCACGGTTGCCGGCGGCGCGACTTGCTTTGCGGGCTGAACGAGGAGCACCAGCAAATGCTTGTTGCTTTCGATGCCTGCGACCGGCTCCATCACGATACGTGCGAACTGATCTTTGGCCACGCGTTCGACGCGGCTGACGGTAGCGACCATCAGGCCGGAAGGATAAACACCGTCGATGCCCGAGGTCGTGACTGCATCGCCATTGACGACGTCCGCATTCGGGGCCATGAAGCGCAGGTCGAGCGTGCCCGGTTCGGCGCCGCCGAAGGCGACGCCGCGCAGTCCATTGCGCAGAATCTGCACCGGTATTGACTGGTCCTTGTCGGTCAGCAGCGTCACCTCGCACGTGTCGTTGAATACCCGCGTGATCTGACCGACCACACCCGCGTCGTCTATCACGGGACTGCCGGCGCGTACTCCCTCATTAGTGCCGGCATTCAGCACAAGCTTGCGGGAAAACCGGTCTCGCGACTCGTACAGCACGTCCGCCAACACGGTCGCGTTGCCGATCCGTTCGCGCGCGCCGAGCAGCTTGCGCAAGCGCTCGTTCTCGACCAATAGCTCGCGCGCTTGCTGCATTGATTGTGCAGTTTCAAACTGCTTGCGCTTCAGCTCTTCATTTTCACGCGTGAGCGTAGCGACGGACGTGAAGTAATCGCTGACGGTTTCTGCCACGCGGCTAGGCACCAACAGCACCTGCTGCACCGGATGCAACACGACGCCAAGTCCAATTCTCACGGTCTCGAGCATGCGCACACGCGAGTCGATAATGATCAGCGCAATCGCAAGAAAGGAAAAAAAAGCGACCCGCGCTCGTGCAGAGACACCCTGATTGAATAGCGGCGGCGGCCCTTCAAAGGATGCACGCAAAAGTACACCCCTACTTTTGCGTGATTAGTTAGCAAAAAATCGGTGGCGAAGCCACACGATTTTTCGAGGAAACTGCGACGAAAAAGGACATGTTGCAGCGTCGCGGTGACGGCGTTAGCCGGTTGCGAAAATCGTTCCTAGCTTATCCATCCGTTCCAGCGCGATGCCGCAGCCGCGTACGACGCACGTCAGAGGTTCTTCGGCGACAACGACCGGCAGACCCGTCTCTTCCATCAACAATCGATCCAGGTCGCGCAGCAGCGCACCACCGCCAGTGATCATCATGCCGCGATCGGCGATGTCGGCGCCGAGTTCGGGCGGCGTCTGCTCAAGCGCGATTTTCACGCTCGACACGATCTGGTTCAGCGGATCGGTTAGCGCCTCGAGAATTTCGTTGCTGGAGATCGTGAAGCTGCGCGGAATGCCTTCGGACAAATTGCGGCCTTTGACTTCCATCTCGCGCACCTCGGAGCCCGGGAAAGCCGAGCCGATGCCCATCTTGATCGCTTCCGCGGTCTGCTCGCCGATGAGCATGCCGTAGTTGCGGCGGATGTAGTTGATGATGGCCTCGTCGAACTTGTCGCCGCCGACGCGGACGGAGCCCTTGTAGACCATGCCGCCGAGCGAGATCACGCCGACCTCGGTCGTGCCGCCGCCGATGTCGACGACCA
>DATLMT010000370.1:0-3564 GCA_035537135.1 Burkholderiaceae bacterium
CATTCAAGGCGCAAACTTCCTCATTGAGTTGGACAACTCGGGCGGCAATCACATCCACTCGGTGTGGCGCGACTTCGAAGGCGATTTCGGCCGTGATGTGTTGCGAGAGCACTATCGCGGCGCCGAGGGCACGACGCATCGGCATGGCAAGCGCTGAACGGCTGATCGCATGCGTCGTGAAGTGCAGACAAACGGACATGTCTGCGACTCGTTCTCCGGCTACTCCCGCAGCTTCGCCTTCAAGACTTGACCACGTTGAATCTCCCTTACGCGGCTTTGAAAACCGCCAGTTGAGCTTCGAAAGCGCGCTTGTAGGCGGGCCGCGCTTCGCCGCGGGCGACATAGGCTGCCAGATTCGGAAACTCGTCAACGATGCCGGAGCCATCCAACCTGCGCAGCACCAACACCATCAATAGATCGCCTGCGCTAAAGTCGCCGTCGAGCCAGTCGGCATCGCCTAGCCGGTTGGAGAGGTCGCGTAGCCGGTCACGGACGCGCTTGTCGATCATGGCCAGATGCTCCTCGCGCCAAGTCTTGTCGCGCTCGAAATATTCCACCATTTCGTGTTCAACGATCGGTGGCTCCACGGTGTTGAGCGCGGCGAACATCCAACTGATCGCGCGCGCCCGGGCATTCGCATCGTGTGGCAGCAAACCCGCATGGCGCTCCGCGATATGAAAGACGATCGCCCCCGATTCGAACAAGGCAAGGTCGCCTTCCTGATAGGTCGGGATGCTGCCAAAAGGATTAAGCGCACGATGTGCGGGTTGCTTCAGGTCTTTGAACGACAGCAAACGAACGTCGTAAGGCTGGCCCACTTCTTCGAGCGCCCACCGAACGCGCATGTCGCGCGCGAGTCCCTTGCCTTCGTCGGGTGATTTCTTGAAAGCGGTAATGGTCGGGGTCATAGGAATGCGGGCGATTTCCGGTGCATGTGGCGTGTCGGGCGGTCGGCACCGGGGGGCCAAGCCTCAGTTACCGGCCCGCCCTTCCATGATCGGCACGAAGCCGCCGAACACCATCCGCTTGCCGTCGACGAAATCCATCGCGTCGCCCATTTCCTTCATGCGCGGATCCTCGCGCATCTTCTTGTTGGCGGCGTCGCGCACCTCCTTCGAGGGGTACTCGATCCACGAGAAGACGACGCTCTCATGGTCCTCGGCCTTGACCGCACGAAAGAAGTCCGTGGTCTTGCCGTGCGGAACGTCGTCGCTCCAACATTCGACATGCCGGACCGCGCCCCATTCCTTGAACAGCGGCCAGCTTTTTTCCGCGAGCTCGCGGTAAGCCTCGCGCTTTTCGCTGGGCACGGCCAGCAGAAATCCGTCGATGTAGCTCATCTCTCTTCCTTTCTTGCATCGTCAAACACGTAATGTTGGTGCGCGAGTATGTGACTAAAAGCGTCGGCTTTCGCGCAACGTACAAAAACATCTGCTTCCGATAGTTGGCGTTTATCGCAGCGACTTTCCAGCAAATGACCAATTGCCGTCGATCGATCGTGGCCCTTGCCGAATCGGCGCAGACAGCCGCCCCGTAATTCCATCTTCCGGGCTCAGTTTCCCTTCGTGAACTCCTAGAAGCAGCGCGACCTGATTGACTGGCAGTCGCTCGCGTACAACGTGGCCGGTGGGGAAGCGACACACCGACTCCACGTCCATCTTCCAGATCTGCCAGATTCGGTCCGGTAGGCCGAGGCTCAATTTGTAGCGGCCATCGTCGGCGAGTTCGAGCCACAGGTAGCGACGCAGGCGCAGCGGCAAATCGGCGAGTGCAAACGATTTGTTACCGCTGGATGTGCATCGGCTTCCTGCAAGACCTTGGAACTCCGTGTGCAGGTCGACAGTGATTGTTCCGGTGCTAACGTGGAAGAACGAGGACTTCACGTCTCCGAACGAAGGCGCCGCGGGCGGTTCGTCATCAACGGGTGCGAAGACGACAGTTCCCAAGATTTTCTGTGCATCAGTGCCGCTGCCGAGAGTGTTTCCCATGGGCGCCGAATCGATCTGCGTGAACGTGCCTTCGATCTTGGGCATGACGCAGCCGCACGCAGGATCCCCCACCCACTTGCCACCCATCGCGTCGACCCACCTCCGCCCGAGGCGCATTAATTCGGGGTGCGAGATCGCGGGCGGCGCGGCACGTAAATCTCCGTACTGCTGGGGGTCGAGACCCCGAGTACCTGCAAACGCAGTCTTGGCGAAACTGTTGCCGCCATTGTCATCTTCAAGATGCCCCATGAAGTGATCCGCGCCGCCGGCATTGTTCTTGAACTGTTTGCACAGCGCGGTAGCGTCCTTGTTCACGAAAGATAAAAATGGTGGTGCTGTGAACCAGCGCGATTTCGAGCCGTCCCGCCTCGGCACCATGTTGTTGTGGCATTCCATGCAGGACACGCTTTCCATCGCCCGGTTTTCACCCGTTGTGGGATTCAATCGAGAGATGCCTCCCGGGCCATGCTCGACAATCGAGGGCGGCTGGGTCGCGTCATTGGGATCTGATCCAATGCCGTCGATGTGCGGGTTGACGGCGCCGTGGCAATTGACGCAGCGCGGCTCCTTACCGACGAACGCTCCGATCGGCGCGAACGCGTGCACAGCGTCGACTTGCTGACTCACGGGAAGTGGGCACGAGGCCGCTGATGCCGGTTGCGCCATCGCGGAGTGCTGTCCGACCGTAAACCAGCTCGCGATTCCGACGATCGCGATAGAGGCGACACCCCACGGCCAGAGCCTGCAAGAAACGGTCACTTTGTCCACGCACAGTCGCGTGCCTGTGCAAGCTCTATCACGCGCTGCCCTCGCAGCAGCTGGGGAAGAATCGCCATCATGTCTTGCGCCTGCTGAATGCTTTGCGGGATGTTGCGAGCGGCGTCGGCTTGTTGCGTGCTTGCTTGCGCTGCCATTCCGGCGAACCCAAGCGCCCTGCCCCCCGGCACAACTGCGCTTATGAGCGTAAGTGCCGTTTGCGTGGCGGCGCGGCCGGATGCGACGTTTAAAGCATTCATCTGTTCCTTGGCGACGCCGCCGCTATTCGCCACGAACGACTGCAGTGACGGATCCTTGGCGGTTCCAACGAGTTCATTCTCCAACTGATCGCATGTCAGCGCAGCATCACCGGCTCGCGATGCGGCGGCTTGCGCCGCTTCCAGCCGGGACTGCATCTCCATGGCTTTCGGCGCCGTCATCTGCGCGTGTGCCGGCGCAAAAAGTGCGCCGAGAAAGAAATCGAATACTGCAACCAAGGCGATACTGGTAATCGATTGCATGTCGCTAATGGCCTTTCAGTAAACAGACTTCGCATGAAGTGATGCCGATGAAAGCGCCATAAGTTGCACCGTGGCCGACTTCTCATTTGATGGCGCTTGCTTCGAGATTAAAACGCCTTCCGGGCGACCGCAATTGCCCGAACCAATTACAAGTCTCGAACACCTAAAGTCCGCTGTGCTTCGATCTCGGAGTTAATTGACGCGGGCTCAGTGCACCGTGCGTACTACCCGCTGCCTTGCACGCGCACTCCGCGTCAACATATTCAGGCAGTGCGAAGGTCGGCACTCATCACTGCAAC
>DATLMT010000371.1:0-4661 GCA_035537135.1 Burkholderiaceae bacterium
AGCGCTTCGACGCCGGATTGGTGGGTGACTATGAAGTGCGGCTGTCCGAAGCCGAGCGTTCAACCGTGGCCGCCGTCATCCCGTCGCTCGAGCGCGCGATTGCGCAGACGGAGGCCGCGCTCGCGGTGCTGGCAGGGCGCAGCGCACGCGAGGTCTACACGCCAACAGTCGCGCGTGGCAAGGAAATCGCGGCTGTTACAACCAACGTCGAAGTGCCGGCCGGTTTGCCTGCGGACCTGTTGGCGCGCCGTCCTGACATCCGTCAGGCCGAAGCGAACCTGGTTGCGGCCAGTGCGCGCATCGACGAAGCGCGCGCGCAATACTTTCCGTCGCTGATTTTGACCGGACGCTTCGGCGGCGAGAGCAGCGATCTGTCGGATCTGTTCTCGGCTCCCGCGCGCGTGTGGTCGATCGCCGGCAGCCTGTTGCAGCCGATTATCGGCGCAGCGCGGATCGGCGCGCAGGTCGACAGCGCAACGGCGCGCCGCAACCAAGCCGAAATCGGCTACGTGCAGTCGGTGCAAGCAGCGTTTCGTGACGCACACGATGCACTGGTTGCGCATCGCAGCGCACGTGATGTCTTCGTTGCTCAGGATGAGCGTCGCTCACAGTTGCTCGATGCGCTGCGCCTTTCGGATCTGCGCTACAGGAGCGGATACTCGAGCTTCATCGATGTACTGGATAATCAGCGCAACTTGCTCGATGCGGAGCGTGCGCGTGTGAATGCGCTGCGTGACCGGCAGACTGCGCTAGTCGATCTCTACAAGGCGCTCGGCGGCGGGTGGTCGCCAGAAATGTTTGTGCAGAATTCAGCGCAGAGCACAGCGACGCCGCGTTAGGCGATCGCTGGCGACAACGCTTCAGGCACTGCAGCATCGAGTTTCCAGGTCTGGCGCACCACGTCGAGCAGCGCGGCAATCGCCGGCTCGTCTACGCGCTTTGCAAGGCACACAAACCAGAGTGCGGTGTCGATCGCAGCACGAGTCCAGATCACAACCTCGCCTGCGCGTTCTAGTCTGCGCGCCACATCGTCGCGAATCAGCGCAACGCCGAGCCCCGAGACAACAAGATTGGTGACAACACTTTCATCATCGGCCTGAACCGCAGCGTTCGGTGGCGGCAACGACCGCTGCGCAAAGAGATTGGCGACCAGCCGCGTGTGCGTGCTGATCTCGGGGGTGCCGATCCAAGGCAGCCGGTCGATCTCATCCCACCCTGCGCCGTCGATACGATCGGCCCAAGCAGCAGGCGCAGCGACCCGATAAATCAGCCGTCGCAGATTGAGCGCCAGGAACTCGGGTCCCGGAGCGTCGCCGAAGAAAAACGTCGCGTCGAGCTCGCCGGCATGCACGCCGGCCAGCGCG
The DNA here is from genome assembly GCA_035537135.1 of Burkholderiaceae bacterium. GTDB lineage: Bacteria > Pseudomonadota > Gammaproteobacteria > Burkholderiales > Burkholderiaceae_F > JACCZX01. The sequence goes on from DATLMT010000371.1 coordinate 1,365, forward strand.
GCCCCCGACATCGCGTGATGCAGCTCGAGCCTTAAACGCGAATGAGCATCGCGCGCGGCGGCCAGCAGATCGCCGAGCCGATTCGCTTCGGGATCAGCCACGGTGCCGACGCGCAACAAACCCGAAACGTCGCCCTGCATTTGCAACGCGGCGCGCTTCACCTCGTCGGCCGCTACAAGTACGCGCTGGGCTCGTGCCAGCAGTTCGCGTCCCGCGTTCGTCAATTCCATCCCCGTCGGCGCGCGTTCGAACAGCCGCACGCCGAGCTCGCCTTCAAGCGCCTTCACGTGACCGCTAACGGCCGGCTGGCTTAAATGAAGGCGCTCGGCGGCGCGGGTCAAGTGACCCTCGTCCGCGACCACCGCAAAGGTCCGAAGCTGGTAGAGCTCCATCAATTTATCCTGCTAGTTCGATGTAGATTGAGGCATTGCGCGTTGCCGCAATGCCTCGCACAGCCTAATCGTGGTTTCCGATCCTAAGCATCTGAAATTACGATTTTATTTCCCCTTATTTCGGACCGATTATCTCATTGTGCGTGGCAGCAATTTCGCTGCCCGAAGAAATCGGGGTCAAAATGATCACTTGGACATTTCATCAGCTGACCGGATTTTGGCCGCAGCGGTCGAAGGTTCTTAAAGCTGCGCCAAAACCACTCAACGTCAAAGCCGGTGAGGCGCCCCCCACGGGACTGGCAGACAACCCGCATCTCGCAGCGCGTCGCGCGCAAGCGTTGCGAAGCCTGTTTCCGAAACTTTCGAGCTGGTTCGGCAGCCGTCGCGATGCGATGTTGATCGGCGAAATCAACGAGTATTTGTCACAGGCTAGCAACGTGACGGAGCTTGAACAACGGATTCGTGTAATCGAGCAGCAGCGTCACTTTTCATAGCGCCAAGTGCAGCTGCCTCCGCTGTGTGACGGACTTCTCGTTCGTCACGCGAGAGCGCGCAGATATCGCCGATTCGACAGCACCTTGGTCCGGTCACGTCTTGACGAAGGTCGGCCGCACGCCGTAGGGTGTTTGCCCTCGCTCAAGCATGCGCGACCTACATCATCCAGACTCGATCAAAACGAGCGCGCCGTCACTCGTCGGCGTGATCGATCGCCCGAGGCTGCTTGATGCGCTCGGCAAGCTGAGGTCACCTGCGAAATGGCTGCAGGCGCCTTCCGGTACCGGCAAATCAACACTGGCAGCGAGTTACGCGCAAAGCCAAGCAAAGCCGTTCGCCTGGTACCGATTTGATGAACGCGATAACGACCCGTCGTTTTTTTACGAGCACCTGGCAGAGGCGATTAGTGGCCAGCTGAGCTTTACCAAACCGCTTCCAACTTTCACGGCGGACGATCACGCCCGGCAGCAGGACTTCGCGCGCTATTACTTCGGTGAGCTCGTCGCGCAGATTGATCGCTCGGCCTTGATCGTTTTCGATGACACAGCCAGATTGAACGCCAGTTCCATCTTGTCGTCATTAACTGTCTTGATCTGCGCAGCAAGCACCCGTACCGAATTGCTGTTCGTCTCTGAGAGCGTAGCGCCAACCGAATTCTTCGACGTGATTGCTTCCCGGCGCCTGGAACTTTTAAACGATGCGGACCTGCACTTCAACATCAGTGAATGCAAGGCAATGTCCACGGCCCTGCGCGTCGATAACGCGCAGTGCGAAGACATTGCAGCGCTAACCGGTGGCCACGCAGGCGCTCTCGTGCTCGCGTGTCAGCTATTGCGCGGCACCGATCCTGAAAGCGCGTTCGCCGCACAGACCGCCGAACGAATACACACGCATTTACTGTCTAAGCTGGTCGAACGAATGCCGCCGGCACAACGCGAATTGCTTCTGCAAACCGCGTTCGTCACACAACTGACAAGGCCGATCGCTGCAGCGCTAGCAAACATCGATGCGGTTAACGAGCTCGATGCCCTGGTTCAGCGTGGCTTACTGCGCCAAGCCGGAACTGGCAAAGGCCGAGTCTACGAGGCGCACGGGCTTGTGCGCAGCGGTATGCAGACCCTAGTCCGCGCGCAGCTCGGAGCAATAAAGGCAACCGAGCTCGCGCAGCGCACGGCGGTCGTTTTAGTGGAAAACGATCAACAAGAAGCCGCTTTCGAGCTTCTGGTGCAAGGCGCGTCATCGGCAGCGGCGCTGCAGGTGCTACGGCAACTTGCAGAGCGGTATGCCGCCAACGGACACGTCGACTTGCTGATGAGTGCAATCGAGAAGTTGCCGGCGGCAGAAGTTCAAGCAGACGCATGGATTTCTTTCTGGGTTGGACAGGCGCAATTACGCATCGACGAGGCACGCTCGCGTGTTTGGCTTACTCATTCGTACGAAGCGTTTGAAAAAGCAGCGGATCGCGCGGGCATGAGGCTGGCGGCAGCAAGTGTCGTCATTGCGTTCGGGCTGGAGCATGCCGATCTGCGCGAACTTGATACGTGGATTCAACGCCACCGGGAAGCGGGTGGTGAAACCCCGGTTGCCGCGACCGAGCAGTTTGAGCCGACGCTACTGATGGCGATTGTCTGCGTCGCACTGATAGCAGGGCACTATCCTGAACAACTGAGTTCGCAAAGTGTTGTGCAACGACTGCAGCAACTGCTCGAACTCGACGGTGTCTGGTTGTCCGACGATCAACGTGTGCAGGCGGGCCGCCTATTGATCACGCACGCAAGAATATTTCGAACTCATATAGAAGCACCCAACGCGATTATCGCTACGCGACGCCTAATACAAAAGGGTGTCGGAGGCTCTCTTCACAGGGGTCGTTGGCTTATCGACGCCGCGTATGCGCACTTCGAAGCGGGCGACTCATCGGCGTCCTTCGAATATTTGCAGCAGGCGCGGATACTGGCCAACGAAAGCAATTCAACGCGGCTGCAGTTTGAACTGGGGTTCGCGTTGGCGAACCATTGGATGAAGGCGCAGATGTTGCCGGAAGCAACACAAGAGCTCGGCCGCCTAGAACACCTGGCGGAAGTTGCTCCTCCCGCGCAGCGCGCCGAGTTTGCGCGAATGACAGCGCGTCTGCTTCTGCTACAGGACCGGCACGCGGAAGGACTGCGCTACGCCGAAGATGCGTTGCGCCTAGCTATCGCGGGCTTCAGCGGAGCAAATCTGGGTCGCTTCGAGGTCGAACTTGTCTACGCGCTGGCTGCTAACAATCGCCTGTCAGATGCGCTGGATCTAATCAGAAAGTGTGACGCCAGCCCGCCCGAAACAGGTAATGCAATTGCACACTGCCTTGAATTCTTGCTAACGGGCTGCACTGAACTAGATTTGCTGCGTATCGGACTTAGAAATGCGC
>DATLMT010000372.1:0-4179 GCA_035537135.1 Burkholderiaceae bacterium
AAGAGGCGCTGTCGATGGCCGACCGCGTTGTAGTGATGAACGACGGCGTCATCGAACAGGTCGGCACTGCTAGTGAAGTTTATGAGCGCGCGGCGACGCCCTTCGTCGCGGATTTTCTGGGCAAGGTCAACGTTCTGAAAGCCGTTTGTCTCGGCGGCGGCCAGTATCGCGTTGGCAGTGTGGATCTCACTTTGCCTTTGAACGGCGATAAGGCCGGCGAAGCGGTGCGCATTTATATGCGACCCGAAGATCGGCACGTCGAAGGCGACATCGCGAGCCTGCCGAATCGTTTGCGCGGCCGCATTGCTCACATCGACTACCTCGGCACCTTCTGCCTCGCCGAGTTGCGCAGCGAAGCGCTTGGCCAGCCGTTGCTGATTTCGTATTCGTTGAATCAGATGCACGATCTTGGCGTACGCGAAGGCGTGGAGGTCGATATCGCGTTAAGAGTCGATCGCGTGCGCGTCTTTCCCGACGCCGCCAAGCAAGCAGCATGACATCGATCGCGCTACCGGCACGCAACCTCGGTTCGCCTTCGCGCTTTGCTCTCGCCGCTGAGGCATTGGCCGCACGCGGCGGCATCCTGCTGCTGGTACTCGCGCTGTTTGTTTTCCTGACGGTGCCGCTGGCGATGCTGTTCGCGCGCAGCGTCGAAGACCGCGCCGGCAACTTTGTCGGGCTCGCCAACTTCATTCAGTACGTTCATTCGCCGGCGCTCGCGCGGTCGACATGGAACACGTTGACGTTCGCGCTGCTAACCACGCTGGTGACGGTGCCACTTGCGTTTGTCTTCGCATATGCGATACAGCGCAGCTGTATCCCGCTGAAGGGAATCTGGCGCAACATCGCGATGATTCCGATTCTCGCGCCGTCGCTGCTGGCGGCAATCTCGTTCATCTATCTGTTCGGCAATCAGGGTGCGCTGAAGTTCATGCTCGGCTGGGTGGGCCTGCAATCGATCTACGGTATGCCAGGTATGGTGTTCGCGATGACGTTCGCGTCGTTTCCGCACGCGGTGATGATTCTGATGGCGGCACTCGCGCTATCCGACGCTCGCCTGTACGAGGCTGCCGATTCTCTTGGCACCAGCGAGCGCCGTAAGTTCATGACTATCACGTTGCCGGGCGCGAAGTATGGGCTGATATCGGCTGCGATGGTCGTGTTCACGATGGCGGTGTCCGAGTTCGGCGTGCCGAAGGTGATCGGCGGCAACACGAACGTGCTCGCGGTCGATATTTACAAGCAGGTGATTGGCCAACAGAATTTTTCAATGGGTGCCGTGGTCGGACTGGTGCTTCTGCTGCCGGCGGTGGCGGCGTTTCTGATCGACCATGCAGTGCGACGAAAACAGCAGGCGTTGTTGACGGCGCGCAGCGTGCCGTACCAGGCTAAGCCGTCGCGCGGCCGCGATCGTGTGCTGCTCGCTTTTGTCGTGCTGATGTCGGGTTTGCTGCTGATCGTCGTCGGGATGGCCGCTTTCGGATCGGTTGTAAAGTTTTGGCCATACAACCTATCGCTGACGCTGACTCATTACACCTATGGCTTCGAGGAGGCGGGCATCGAGCACGCGTATCGCAACAGCCTGGTAATGGCGCTCACCTGCGGCGTGCTTGGGGCAGCGATAACTTTCGCGGGTGCTTACTGGCTCGAGAAAACACGTGGCGCCGAATTTCTGCGGCCGATGATCCGATTGCAGGCGATGCTGCCAATGGCTGTGCCAGGGCTCGTACTCGGCATCGGCTACATCCTGTTCTTCAACGCGCCTGCAAATCCGCTTAACTTCCTATACGGCACGATGGCGATCCTCGTTTTGTCGACGCTGATCCACTTTTACTCGTCGAGCCATCTGACCGCGGTTACGGCACTTAATCAGATCGATCGCGAGTTCGAATCGGTGTCAGCATCGTTGAAGGTGCCGTTTTACAAGACGTTTTGGCGGGTTACGGTGCCGGTGTGCTTGCCGTCGATTCTCGATATCGGCCGTTACTATTTCGTCAATGCAATGACAACGATATCGGCGGTCGTGTTTCTGTATTCGCCGCAGACGACGCTGGCGGCGATTTCGATTTTGCAGCTTGATGAAGCCGGAGCGATCGGCTCGGCGGCAGCTATGGCGACCTTGATTGTTGTCACATCGGCGACCGTGACAGCGTTACTCTTTTTCGTTGAGTCGATCCTGATTCGGCGTACGCAGAAGTGGCGCAATACAGCCAGGAAGTAGGAGACAAAATGATCCGCGGCAACGATCCGATACTGCTGACTCCCGGTCCCTTGACCACCTCGCTGCGCACGAAGCAGGCGATGCTCACGGACTGGGGCTCATGGGACGCGGCGTTCAATTCGATCACCGCTAGCATTCGGCGCGATACGGTCGATATAGTCAGCGGCGGCGACGATTACACCTGTGTTCCTTTGCAGGGCAGCGGCACGTTTTCGGTCGAAGCCGCGATCGGCACGCTCGTGCCGCGCGATGGAAAGCTACTGGTTCCTAACAACGGCGCGTATTGCGCGCGCATCGTTCGCATTTGCAGGTATCTGAATCGCGCAGTGGTTGACCTGACGGTGCCCGAAGATCAGCCGACCACCGGCGCGGTCGTCGATGCGGCACTCGCCGCCGATCCTTCGATCACGCATGTGGCGCAAGTGCATTGCGAAACCGGCGCCGGCATGTTGAATGACCTGGCCGGCGTGGCCCAAGCGTGCCGCAAGCACGGCAAGGGTCTGATTGTCGACGCGATGAGTTCGTTTGCAGCGCTACCGATCGACGTGCGCGCTGTCCCATTCGACGCCCTGGTCGCCGCCAGCGGCAAGTGCCTGGAGGGCGTTCCCGGGATGGGCTTCGTGATCGTCCAGAAGTCGCTGCTCGAAAGCCGCGCCGGTAACGCGCATTCACTCGCGATGGACTTGCACGACCAGTATGTGTACATGGAGAAAACGACGCAGTGGCGCTACACGCCGCCGACGCATGTGGTTGCGGCGCTGCGCACTGCGATCGACCAATACAAGGAAGAGGGCGGTCAACCGGCGCGTCTGGCGCGCTACGCGAACAATTGCACAACATTGATCGATGGAATGGCGACGCTTGGCTTTCGCCCGTTTCTTGCATCCGCCGCGCAGGCGCCGATTATCGTCACGTTCCACGCGCCGGCCGATCCAGCGTACAACTTCAAGACGTTCTACGAAATGACACGCGACCGCGGATACATCTTGTATCCCGGCAAGCTGACGCAGGTCGAAACTTTTCGCGTCGGGTGCATTGGTGCAATCGACGCGAATGAGATGCGAAATGTCGTAGGTGCGGTTGAGCAAACGCTGAAAGCAATGGGAATCAAGCAGGTTGCTCCGGTTGCTCAGAGGAAAGCTGCTTAAGTTGGGTCGCCGCCGCGCGCAAGCGCCGGGCACAGCTGCCCCAACTCAGGCGTCGGGGGTTCGTGCCAACCGCTGCGGTACTTACAACGCCGGCGAAAAAATAGGCTAACCGCCTAACGCTAATGCAAGCATGCTTCGGATTACATAAATCCTTCGGGTGCAAGCGGGCCGAGCAACTCCACTTGCACGCGGCGCCAGAAACCGGCCGGCTCGCTCCTCAATGTGGTGGCATCCTTGATATCGGTAGAGACCCACGCTAAGCCACTGTCGTCGCTTGCCATTCTCCAAACGCGATCGCTTAACGTGACAACGTCGAACGCTCGCGTCACCTGCGCCGCAAGTTCCGTGCTCTCGACAAGGACTCCCAGTTCGCTGTTGTACCAGGCCGATCTCGGGTCGAAGTTCATCGAGCCGATCAACACGGTGCGTTGATCGATCACGAAAGCCTTTGCGTGAAGACTGGCTTCGCTGTTTGGAGTCAGCGTTGCGGATCCGCGACTCACCCCGATTTCCGGGACAGCAGTCGGCTTTAACTCGTAAAGCGCCACTCCATGCCTCAGCAACTCGGGCCGATATTTCGCATAGCCTGCGTGGACCAGCGGGACATCGGTTGCCGCCAGCGAGTTCGTCAACACTCGCACTTTAACGCCGCGTTCGACCAGGCTCTTCAGCAAGCTTGTGCCGCTTTCGCCGGGTACAAAGTACGGCGACACCATCAGCAGCGATTGCCGTGTTGCGCGCAGTTGTTCGACAACCTCGGTAAAGACGTAGCTTTCGACTTCCGGCGCTTTGTCCGCGTCGAATTTGGAC
>DATLMT010000373.1:0-2171 GCA_035537135.1 Burkholderiaceae bacterium
ACGCAAGGCCTATGGCCAACGTATCCAAGCAAGCGGGAGTGGAAGTCGCTGCGACGTGAGGGTCGAGCAGAATGCGCGGCCCGCACACTAATTCCTTGACTGTTCGATCGCTGCTGCTTCGTCCTCCGGCAGGTCGATAAATTCGATGGTTGTATCGCCCGGGTCGAGCCGAGCGATAAATTTGATTTCGGCAGGCAACTCGACCGCCGCGACTTTATTGACTTCGGCAGGCAACTCGACCGCCACGACTTTATTGACTTCGGCAGGCAACTCCACCGCCGCGACTTTGTTGACTTCGGGAGCCGTTTGGCTGCTGTCGCTTTCGGACGGCGCTTTATCCACGTGTTCTGCGGGCGCCGGATCGGTGGCGGGTCGGCGCGCTAAGTGCGCTCGGCGCATCAGCACGGCACCGAGCAGGAGTCCGAGCAATACACCAACGACCGGGGCGGCCACGTTGGTCGCGATGTCGCCGTCAAACGCGCTTGTCGGCCGATCGTTTTGCACGGGCGCCGTCGAAGGTTCGAGCTGTGGAGCCGGGGCCACAGAAGCCGCGGGCGGCGCAGACACTGTCGCGGCCGCACTTGCAAGCGAGCCATCGGACACCCGCAGGCCAATCGGGCTTCCCGGCGGCAAAGAAATGCCTGGGGCGGGATCCTGCGCGAGCACTTCGCCGATCGGCGCGGCGCTCGCTACTTCGACGCGCTGGACCTTGAACTCGGCCAGTATGTTGGCTGCATCGGCGTAGCTGCGGCCGATTACGCTCGGCAGTTCGAGCGTCTCGTTGACCGTGGGCGCGCTTGTAACAACGCTCGGGGCCTCGGTGCGGCTGGACGCCTGAGCGCTATCAGACACGCGATGCGCCACGAAGCTCTTTTCGATTGGCCTCACCCAGGCGTCGTAGACCGACGCGCGGGATTTGGGATAGGTAATGAGAAATTCAGCCGCGCGCCCGGGGCTGACGAAGTGTTTGCGGTAATAAGTCTTCCCATCTTCAATACCGCTGACGACGAACCATCCGTCGGCTATCCGTTTGTAAGTGACGCTCTGGCCGTGCTCCTTTAGGCGCTGCTGCCACGCCGACTGAATCGTGTCCTTCTGCGAGTTGATTCCAGAGGACACACGCATGCGGAACTCTCGGTCGACAGAATGCAGCTCGACGACACCGTTGCCATGCGAAGTGGTCACGAGGTCCGCTGGATATCTGAAAGCGTATCGGTTGTCCTGATAAGTCTTCCAGCCGCGTTCATCCAGCGGCTCGTTGCGCCGTTTGCTTTCGCTCTTCCGGCTCGCACTCGTTTTTGACGGCGACGCGCTCCGGGCCGACGGCGCGGGTGCTTTTGAGGTCGACTTGTGCGCTTCAGTGCGCTCGGCCGCCGCCTTCGTTGCTTCGGGCTGTGCCACGGCCGCTGACAGCGGCCACGCCCCCAGCAGCATTACGCACAGTCGTAGAGTTTGTCTCGCCCGCATCACGTTTCCCATCGCCCAATCGCACGGCAAATAGCGCGCCAGACGCGGCTATGCCGGTCAAACGTCCGGCGCTGCAATTCCGTCGACTAGCGTCACCTGTCAGCTCACGAGCACGCGATACGCGTCGCAGTGGCGGATTGGCAGTCGGCGGTAGCTCCTTCAGATTGTTCGCTAACCACGCTTCATCTTCATCCTGACCGCAGCTCCCTTGGCGCGCGCCTTCCACACTGACAGCAGCTCGCGCCGTTCAAGCGGCGTCATCGACTCGCGCCGGATATCGCGCAGCATCTTGTGATAGTTGTCGAGCCGATCCGACGCAATGCCCGTACGCACGGCGCAGCCCGGCTCATCGTCATGCGAACAATCGCGAAAGCGGCAGCGGCTCGCCAGCCTCTGTATGTCATGGAAGCTCGCAGCGAGCGACGCCTCGTCGATGGCGGGCGCAAGACCGCGCAGTCCCGGCGTATCGATCACGCATGCGCCGCTCGCCAGGCGATGCAGCGTGCGCACAGTCGTCGTGTGGCGTCCACGGCTGTCGTCTTCGCGCACCGCGCCGGTTGTCTGGACTTCGGCACCTAGCAGCACGTTCGTCAGCGTCGACTTACCTGCGCCGGATGAGCCGAGCAGTACGAGCGTCTGCCCGACGCCCATATAGGACGCGAGTGCATTAGCGACACTGCGCTCGAGCGCATTGACCGCATGCA
>DATLMT010000374.1:0-6383 GCA_035537135.1 Burkholderiaceae bacterium
TCACTCCCGTGATTGCTTTAAACACTCGGTGCAAGTGGAACCGGCTGAGTCCGGCCCGCGTCGCGAGATGCTTGAGCGTGGGAGCGTGCTCGGCGCTTTCGATCATGCGGCAAAGCTCGGCGACCGTCGCCGCGTGCTGCTCCGATAGCGGAAGCTGATCGGGCGTGCAGCGCTTGCAGGGGCGAAAGCCCGCTCCCTCGGCAGCATCGGCAGTTGCGTGAAACGCCACATTCTCGGGCCGCGCGGCGCGTGCCGCGCACGACGGGCGGCAGTACACGCCGGTGCTCTTAACCGAGTAGAAAAAAGTGCCGTCGGCCTCAACATCGCGGGCGACCACGGCGGCCCAACGGGGATCGCCAACGGTCGCCGTCGCCAGCATTCCGGATTTCGTCATCTTCACGTGCCTCTCAGTTCAATTTCACCGACCGAACTTTAGGCGTGCGCAAAGGACACAGCACTCCGGGCCTTGCGATTGAATTCGCAAACCCTGTTTACTTATTCTTGCCCTTTCCATGACCCTTACCCGATCCCCCGTGCGTTTGCCGGTAGTGCGGCACGTAGACGTTGTTGTACCAATCGTCCCGGACAAAGTAAGCGGGGCGATTGCAGGCATCGTATTTGTGGCAGTGCTTGCTCCATTTTTTCGCATGGCCCGGAGGTACGTGCAAATAGACCGGCTGCAGCGGCTGCGCCTGAACCTGCTGGACGATGACCGGCTGCGCATAAATAACTCGAGGGGGTGGTGCGTTGCCGATGTCGATGCGGCCGTAGAAGCCCGGCTGTCCGACGTTGACGGAGACGCCAACGTCGGCACCGAACGCCGGAAAAGCCGCGGCGGCTAACAACACTGTGAGCAGATAGCGTTTCATGTGACTCCTTTGGGTTGAATCGCAACCTGCTTAACGTCATCTGATGATGCCGGTAAACACCTACCCACGGTACGCCGTGTCAGTCATGCCGCTTCAGCCGGGTCGAAATCGAGCTCGACCTTTGCGCCGCTCGGGTCGTGGCAGAACAATTGCCATGTGCCCGCGCCGCGCTGGCGTCGCAGCTCGTAATCGATCTTCTTGGCATCGAGCTTCGCTTTTACGTCTGCGAGGCCGCTCGCCGAAAACGCCATGTGATCGATCACGCCTGCACAGTGCGCGGGTACACCGCGCCCGGCAATGACGTGCAACACGGCCGACTCGCCCGCATACAGCCACGCGCCTGGAAAACCGAGATCCGGACGCGGGCCTGGCTTCAGGCCGAGCAGGTCGACATAAAACTCTAGCGTCTTGTCGAGATCGTCGGTCAGAACGGTGAAATGGTTCATTGCGTGAATCATGATGACCTTTCAACGCAACGCGGTGTAGTTGGCCGGGATGAATTCGTAACCCTTGCCGGCCGCGCGCAAGTGGCCAATGCCGGGGAAAGGCAGATGCGCGGCGGCAACCCAGTGCCCGCGCTTGGCGGCGTCTGCATACTGCGCCTTACGTTGCGCAGCCGCGCCCTTCGAGTCGGTGTCGAATTTGATTGTGACCGAAGGTTCGGGAAACTGCACCGCGGCCGCGTGCATCAAATCGCCCCACAACACCAAGCGCTGTCCCTTGCTCTCGACTACATAGATGCTGTGGCCCGGCGTGTGCCCGCGCGCGGCGACTGCCCTGATGCCGGGCGCTAGATCCGTGTTGCCGCTAAACGGCTTAAATTTACCGGCTGCGATGTACGGGTTGATCGACGCCATCGCACCCTCGAAAAACGGTTTCGCGTCTTTCGGCGCCGCGTCCATGTTGGCTTTGCTCAGCCAAAAATCTGCGTCATGCTGGTCGACACGCACGATCGCGTTCGGAAACGCAATTTGATTGTTGGCGACGAGTCCGCCGACATGATCAGCGTGCAGGTGCGTGATATAGACCTCATCGACCTGCTCGGGTTCGTAGCCGGATGCTTTCAGATTCGCCATCAGCTTGCCGACCGTCGGGCCGAACAAGTTGCCGGAGCCGGCGTCTATCAGCACGAGCTTGGCGCCGGTGTTGATCAGGTAGGCGTTGACGGACGCTTCGACCGGATCTTTCAGATACGCCTTGGCAAGAGCGCTGCGAACTCTCGGCGCGGTGATGTTGGTCAACAGCTGCTCCATGTGCAGATCGACCGTGCCGTCCGACAGCGCGGTGACTTCGAAGTCGCCGAGCATCATGCGGTAATAACCTGGCGCCGACGTTTTCAGCTGGGGCGCTGCTGCCATGGCAATCGAAGCAGCGAATGGCAAGAAGAGGCTGAGCAAAGCGGCACATGCGCTTCGCACTACGCTTTCAGGATTCATTGGTATTCCTTCCCATGGATGGCAGAGGATAGCCGCCCGATTCGTGCGAAGCTATCCGACGTGATGACTGTACCGCTGCGAAAGATTCTGTCGCTGACCGATTTCGAGCTGGCAGCGCGCAGGCATCTGCCGCGGCCGATTCTCGGCTACGTCGCAGGCGGGGCAGAGGACACGGTTGCGTTGCGGAGCGCGGCGGCTGCATACCAGCAGTGGTCGTTCGTGCCGCGAGTGCTGGTGGATGTCTCGCAGCGCTCTCAAAGCATCGAGCTGTTCGGTGAAACATATGCATCGCCATTCGGAATTGCGCCGATGGGTATTAGCGCGCTTATTGCTTACCAAGGCGATCTCGTGTTGGCGCGCGCGGCCGAGGCCGCGAACATTCCGATGATCGTCAGCTCGACCGCGTTGACGCGGCTGGAGGACGTGCGTGCCGCAGCACCGCGCTCGACCTGGTTTCAGGCCTACTTGCCAGGCGACGCCGCAAAGATCGAAGCGATGGTGCATCGAGTTCAGGCAGCGGGGTATCGCACGCTGGTGCTCACCGTCGATGTCGCCACGTTGCCGAGCCGTGAGAACAACATTCGCGTCGGCTTCACGATGCCGTTGCGGCCCAGCGTGCGGCTTGCGTGGGACGGGATCGTTCGTCCGCGCTGGACGATAGGAACGCTGCTGCGGACTTTGCTCAATCGTGGAATGCCGCACTTCGAAAACTCAAGCGCAGTGCGCGGCGTCCCGATTTTTTCGAGTGCCGCGGTGCGCGAGTTCGGCGCGCGTGACACGCTGTCGTGGACGCACGTCGATCAGATCCGACGACTATGGAGCGGCAAGCTCGTGCTGAAAGGCGTGTTGGCGGCGGAAGACGCGCGCATCGCCGCCGATCGCGGCGTCGACGGCGTGATCGTCTCGAGTCACGGTGGGCGCCAACTCGACGCAGCAATCGCACCGCTGCACGCGCTGCGCTCAATCGCACGGGCCAAGGGCTCGATGAAGGTGATGATCGACAGCGGGATCCGGCGCGGCAATGATGTATTGAAAGCCATCGCGCTTGGCGCCGACTTCGTATTCATCGGGCGCCCGTTTATTTACGCGGCGGCTATCGGCGGACAAGCGGGCGTCACGCACGCGATTCGTCTGTTGTCGCACGAGATTCAGCAGGACATGGCGCTGATCGGGCTGAACTCGCTGCGTGAGTTGAGCCCGAGCGCGTTGACTGAATCCCGCTTCGCGCCATCTTCAGAGCACGCTTAGGGCATGCTCGCCGGCGACGAGAACGGTCGGTTCGCATCTACCACGAACATAACGAGTGCATTGAGATCGCTCGTGCCGCTACTGAAGACTTCCATTGGCATATCGGCACCATGTCCGTTCATCGTTGTGCCAGCATCGGCGTGGCTGATGCCGTGCGGGGTCTTTTGACCTAATCTGCCCGACAGCACATAGAAAGCTTCGGAGCCGGGGTGCGTGTGCACCGGCGTCTTCGATCCGGGTGGTCCAAACGAGTTGTTGATGCGCAGCAGGTACTCTGTCGCCGTGATCAGTGGCACCGGACCCACCTCGGCAACTTTACTTGCCCCGGTCGTCGAGCCGCCTTTAGCGCCAAGTGTAAAAAGCCAGGCTTTGCCTGCGACCTCGACTGCGAGCGCGGTGTCACCCGCCGCACTCTGTGCCTGCGCCAGCGTGGGAAGGTTTTCGACCCGCCAGTAGAGCTCACCGGCAGGGAGCTGCTTGAGCTTTTTCTCGGCGACGGGTTTGACAACGAATTCCTGTTTTGTCGTGGTGGTTGGCTGCGCCCAGCACGCGCTCGACACCACCAGCGTGACCAGACCGATCCAAAAGCTTTTCATCCCGATCTCCTCCGACGCGCCGGCCCACGTCGGTGGGCACATGAAAGCTGTCGATTTGCGTTCTACCGGCGCGCGTAGCGAATACACCTGACGAAACGGTTAAGCTTTTCCTATGAAAAGGATCGCGTAACCGAATCAACAGGTTACGTCTGCCGTGCTCGGAGCCTCCAAGGTGCTTGCATCCAACATCCGTCCGGACACCGCAGCACGATCGCGTCTCCAAATCGGCGACTGGTGGGTCGATCCCGCGGCAAACGAGCTTGGACGCACCGGCGAAACGGTGCGGGTTGAGCCGAAGGCGATGCAAGTCCTGACAGCGCTCGCCGATGGTTCCGGCCGTGTTGTGAGCCGCGAAGAGCTGCTGTCGGGCGTGTGGCCCGGCGTAATCGTTGGAGACGAGGCGCTGACGCAGACAATCATCAAGCTGCGCAAGGCGCTCGGCGACAATCCGCGCGCGCCGTCCTACATCGAGACCATCTCAAAGCGCGGCTATCGCTTAATTGCCCCTGTGCAGGCTTCGTCTGTGACGAACTTGCCCGCCGCGATGGGCGACAAGTTACCCGTGCAAAGTTCCGCGCGCGAGCGGGGCGTGCCGTGGAGTGGGCTGATTGGAGTCTTGCTTGTCGTTGCCGTGGTGGTCGGGTATTACTTTTATTCAGCGGCGCAAGGCGACTCGAGCCCGATTAATGCTGAGCCAGCAGAAGAGCGTCAATCAGCGCCGCTGACGGTCACCATACTGCCGTTTGAGTCATTAGGGTCAGACGGCGACCACGCTTACCTCGCGGGCGGCATCAGCAACGACCTGATGACCGATCTTTCGCGTCTGCCCGGCCTGCGTTTGATCAGACCAGCAAGCGAGACGCCGAATAGCAGCAGCGGCGCACGCTATCTGGTGGCGGGCAGCGTTCAACGTGAGTCCGGCGAGCTGCGGATCAATATTCGTTTGGTCGATACCGCGACCAACGAGCAACTGTGGTCCGAGCGGTTCGTGCGTCCTTTTGGCGATCTGTTTGCGGTGCAGGACGAGATCGTTCGCAGACTGACGGAGCTGCTACCCGGAAAAATTACCGACGCCGAACGTCAAAGGCTGGCTAATCGCTACACGCGGAGCCTGGAGGCGTATGACCACTTCCTGCGCGCGCAGGCGCTGTTCCTGATTCGGCAGGCCGGGGTCAACGAAGAAGCGCGGAATCTCTATCGCAAGGCGCTCGACCTCGACCCGAAGTTCGCACGCGCCTATGCCGGGCTTGCGATGACGTATGCGATGGACCATCGTCTGCGGCCGCCGGGCGAAGCGTCGACTGCTCTCGCTCGCGCATTTGAACTGGCAGAGTCGGCACGCATGATCGACCCCGAGATCCCCGAGGTATATTGGGCGCTCGCGTTCGTTCACGTGCAAAGCCGTCGCCACGAGCAGGCGATCGAGAGCCTGCAAAGAGCGATCGAGCTGAATCGATCGTTCGCCGACGCTTATGCATTCATGGGCGGCGTGTACGACTACATTGGCGAGTCGAGCAAGTCGATTCCGCTGTTGCGCACGGCGTTGCGTCTTAACCCCGATGGCGGTTACCTTTACTACCAGATACTCGGCCGGGCATACCTGTTTGACAACGACATCGAGCAGGCACTGATTAACCTGCGCGAGGCGGTGGCGCGCAACCCGGTTGATCTGGAAACGCGCGTTCATCTTGCTGCAGCGCTGGTGGCATCGGGAGATCGCGCCGCTGCCGAGTGGGAAGCAGTGGAGATACGCTCACTTCAAAGTGACTTCGTAACGCGCAGTTGGCTGCAGACCTACCCACTGACCAGCCCCAAGCACAGAGAAAGACTGCTGCATCTGCTCGGACAGGTCGGGCTGTAGCAATGAATTTATTTGCGGTCGAGCCCCGCCCACCAGCGCTCGAACTGATCGCGCTTCGGTATTCCAGCGCGACCGCCGAAGCGGGTGCATTTCATCGCAGCCACCGCAGTCGCGAACTCGATCGCCGCCCCTAGCTCCTTGCGCTCGGCGAGTGCCAGGGCGAACGCGCCGTGCCACGTGTCGCCGGCGGCGAGGGTGTCGACCGCTTTGACGCGCGGCGACGGCGCACTGGAAACGCGGTTCCCGTCAAACCACATCACACCCGCCGCGCCCAGTGTTACACCGCAGACGAGGTTGCGCCCGCCGAATAGCTTCGGCAGCGCGACGTGCGGCTCACCCATTTGCATGCCCTGCAGCATCGATTGCGACAGAA
>DATLMT010000375.1:0-4090 GCA_035537135.1 Burkholderiaceae bacterium
CGCACGTCTGTTGATTGAGACCGACTCGCCCTATCTAGCTCCTGTGCCTTATCGGGGAAAAACTAACGAGCCAGGTTTCGTGCCCAAGGTGGCTGAAAAGGTTGCTGAGTTAAAAAACTTAAGCGTAGACGAAGTGGCTGCTGCCTCGACCGCCAACTTCTTCAAGCTTTTCCGACCCTTAGGCCCCTTCGCTGCGCAACGCCTTAGCTACTGAACAGCTACAGCCGCCTCAGAATCAAAGCGTTGAGCTAGGTAGTTAAAGTGGAAACTTCAGAGCAGCCCTGTGCCTTGCAAGGCCCCAACCGTAGTCTGTGCCAGCTCTGCGATCTGGCCGGGCGCATTTTGCGCTGTCGAACTACTGGCGCGTCCTGACCACATCGTTACTCCGTTCGACGGATCGATCAGCGCAGTCTCCGCGCCATACGCCTGATTCACACGCGAACCGCCAATCGGAAATGAGATTCCGAGCCCACCGCCAAATCGTCCGCCGCCGCCTCCGGCGCCGATCCCAACCGAAGGCCCGCTATCGACGGCAACCGCCTGGCCCGAGTTCAGCGTCATACGCACGATCGCGCGCGCACCGACTCGCTTGGCTGCGGCAACATAGGGATCATTTCCGCTCGGTGGAGCCGTTCCCGCAGGCGAAAGCTGCGAGTTCAAAGTCGCCTTCGCGCCGCTTGCCGAGACCGCTGCAGCGAGCTGATCTTCACAAATACGCTGCAGTGTCAGATCCTGAGCCTCGCACGCGACGAGCACCGGGCCGCCGCGCACGTTGCGGCCCTGGTAGTCAGGGTTGGTCCATTGCGCGTCCATGCGGGTCGTGGCGCAGGCACTTAGAAGGACTGCGGCCGATAGAGACAAAAATCGAATTGCTTGCATTGAGCACCTCACAGTGCGGCTAGTGCAGTTTTCATGCCGGCGGCCCGGATGCGATTGGCGCCCCGGGACACAGGAGTGCGCATAATGCATATTATGTCAACTCAGATCAGCAGCGTATGCGGTTCCTGTTTGCACTACGAGTCCTGATCCTCGCCTTCATCATCAAACTCCCCTTCGTCGACAGCAATCCGGTCAAGCGCGTCCGTTGGAATCGGTGCGCCTGAGCCGATCAAGTGATCCGGCGCTATATCGCTGCCCGCTTCATCTTCAATGTCGCGACCCGCGGCGGCGCGCTCACCCGTGCCACTGGCGTCTGTATCGCTGTCGAGATTCGCGTCGCCCACATCGCGTCCGGCACCGAGTGCGTGAGGCATATCTTCATTGGTTCCGCGATCCAGCCCAATCAGATCCGCATCGCTTTCGTACAAGCCAGGTCCTTGTAGATCGCTGCCGCTGTCGGAAGAGTCGCTCGGGCCAAGCGCATCGGTTCCGTGACCTTTGTGCGTTATGGGCGGCGTTGATTCATCGACATCAAGCGTACTGGCGGGCATTTTGTTCTCCTTGGCGATAGGGCCACAGCACGAAAGCTGCAAGTCCCTGTGTTAGTCCGTGTCAGCTCGAGTGCAAGCGGCATTCCTATTGCTCGCCGCTATGCGTTCAGCGTCGCGCTCCATCCTGAGGGCGGAGGCAAACGCTGCCGCGCCTCGGGAATCAGCTTTCGTATCCTGCGGCAGAAACCGCGCAGACACACCTCCCCTTCGCCCAACGGACCCACCGTGAAGCTCGACGACATCATTCCCTGTTGGGCTCCTGTGATCAGCGCGGTGTCCTCAACGTTGACTTGTCGATTGATGCGCCAGTTCAAGTAGCGAGCCGCCTTCATCTCGCGTCGCTGGTCAGGAATTGCGTAGTTGATCTCACGGATCACCGTCCTCGCCGGCGAGACGGGCACGAATTGCATGAAGTCTATTTGATCGGGATAGATGTCGAAGGCGACGTTCGGCCAAAGCTTGAAGTACAGCCATTGTCGTTGCGCTTGCTGCGGCAGGTGCTCGACCTGCGGCAACACGCGTTGATACATGCGCTCCGACCATTTGGAGGACGACTCCTGGGCCAGCACACCCGACATCCGATCCACATACTCATTGGCCTCAACGCGGTAGCAGCCGCCAAAAAGCCGAGTCAAGCCCGGGTGTGCGACGGCGATGTGGAGCCCGTCCGAATAGTTGTCGGCGACGTTCTTCCAGTTGACCGAGCGGGGCCTTAGCGTCACACGACCGAGCGCGCGCAAATCCTCAAAGCGATACGGCGTGATCAGTTCTTCATACGGCGCCATCATCGCTGCAACCGACGGTCCTGTGCCTGCGAGGCGAACGAAGATGAAGCCTCTCCATACCTCGAGGTCGACGGCGCTGAGTCGATGCGCTTCCATGTCAAGACCCGGATAGTCACTCTTGCCTGGCACGCCTATCAGTGAACCGTCCAGCCCGTATGTCCATCCGTGATACGGGCATGTCAAGCGCTTTGCGCAACCTGCCGCTTCGCCAACCAGCTGCGACCCGCGATGACGACACACGTTGGTGAAGGCGCGCACGTGCAAGTCCTCACCACGAATAACGAGAACGCTCTCGTTCAGAAATTCGAAAGTCCGCCAGTCACCCACGTGCGGGAGGTCACTCGTATGGCACACCACCTGCCAACTCGGCCGCATCACGCGATCCATCTCGACCGCGAAAAATTCAGGATCTCGATACGTCCACGCCGGCAGGCTCCAGCCGTCTTCGGGGTCGCGGCTCATACCTGCGCGACTGCCGACTCGCGCAGCACAGCTGCCCGGTCAAGCGTAGCGCTGCTCCAGCTCGCTGAACTTTTCCGCATCGAGAACGCGCTGTCGTTCCGCGAACATCATCAGCTTCGATTCAATGCCGGCGACGGATCCGGTGTCGTGCAAATGCGCAAGCACCTGTTGCATCGCCAGCAGCGATGCCTGAAGCGCCGCGTTGGCATAAAGGATAACGGCGTACCCTGCTTGGGCTAACTCGTCGCGCGGAAGCAGCGGTGTTTTGCCGCCGATCACCATGTTGCACAGATGAATGCCGGGAACCTCGCGTGGAATGGCGAGCAGCTCTTCCTTGGTCAGCGGCGCTTCGACAAACAAAAAATCAGCACCCGCTTCCTGATACGCACGAGCGCGGTCAAGCGCCGCCTCGAACCCTTCGACAGCGCGTGCGTCGGTGCGCGCGAGAATCATCAGATCAGGATCCTCACGCGCATCCACCGCGGCCTTGAGCTTCGACACCATTTCCTGCTTTGGGATTACATCCTTGCCTTCAAAGTGGCCGCACCGCTTCGGAAATGTCTGGTCCTCGAGCATGATCGCATTGGCACCGGCACGCTCGAGCAGCTTTACGGTGCGGCGCGCATTGATCGCGTTGCCGAAGCCGGTGTCTGCATCGGCAAGGATCGGGATGTTCACCGCATCGCGGATGGCCCCAACGTGCGCCGCAAGCTCAGTAACTGACACCAGTCCGATGTCCGGCATGCCCAGATAGGTATTGGCGACCGCGGCACCGCTCAGCATCATCATTTTGTATCCGGCCGCTTCGATCATGCGCGCCGCAAGCGCATTCGCGGCGCCCGGCATGATGTGTCCGGCGCCAGCAACCAACTCGCGCCGCAATACTTTACTCAGAGACTCCGTCATTCGAATTTCATCATCGCCGGCTAACCGTTGGAAGTATCGCACTCCGACGAGCGACTCACTGAGCGTCGGCCAAGACACCAATCCTTTCGCCCTCGCGGCGAAATTTAGCCAGCGCGAGCGCGCGGTAGATACCATGAACGAACTTCCCATAGGGAAGCAGCAGAAAAAGTGCTAGCACCGGCCCGAGGTGAAGCGCGAGCAGCGCGGGCATCCAGGTCGATTCGCGCCAAGCGAGCAGCATCAGCCCAGTCGCGCCGGTGATCAGCAGCAGCCATGTAAAGCCTGTGTCTAAAAAGGTTTGCGCCGGATCGTGCAGCACGGCCGGACGTTGCGTTCGCAGCCAAAGCAACCCGGTAGTTCCACAGACTAGACCGATGCCGCCGGCCGTGCCGAGCAAGACAGGAGCGCTTAGCCATCGATACGGCGCCAGCCACCCGAACGCGTAGTGGTAAATCGATGCAACGCTGGTCGATGCCAAGCACAGCAGAAATCCGTAGAACGTCAGAT
>DATLMT010000376.1:0-3496 GCA_035537135.1 Burkholderiaceae bacterium
CGACGAGACGCTGCCGAAGGATTCGATGAAGACCGCGCATTTCTGCTCAATGTGCGGACCGCACTTCTGCTCGATGAAGATCACGCAGGACGTGCGCGAGTATGCAGAGAAGCATCAGGTGTCCGAGGGCGAGGCGCTAAAAAAGGGCATGCAAGAAAAGGCGGTCGAGTTTGTGAAGAGAGGCGCCGAGATCTATCACCGAGCCTAGCGCCGGTCGTTTGGCCGACGTCTCCGCTGACTGTTGCACGCTGTTTCAGGCGCGGCGTTCTCTCGCCGTCGCTGCGTACAATCTTTTGCTCTCCGACCCGTTGAACCAAAGCCTTGAAGAATCAAAAGCTCGTTGTGGGCGCGTTACTGCTTGCCTTGCTGGCCGGCGGCGGCTGGTATTGGTGGTCGAACCGCCAGGGTAACGCGCCGGCGTATCGCACCGCGAAGGTTGAGCGCGGGCCGATCACTGCGAC
Organism: Burkholderiaceae bacterium; assembly: GCA_035537135.1. Lineage (GTDB taxonomy): Bacteria > Pseudomonadota > Gammaproteobacteria > Burkholderiales > Burkholderiaceae_F > JACCZX01. The sequence continues at coordinate 462 of DATLMT010000376.1, forward strand.
GGTTTCTTCGACGGGCACACTCAATCCGGTCACGTCGGTGCAGGTCGGCACGCAGGTGTCGGGCCAAATTCAGCAACTGTTCGTCGACTTCAATTCGCCGGTCAAGAAGGGCGAGTTAATCGCGCGCATCGACCCGGAGACGTTTACCTATCGGGTGCGGCAAGCTGAAGCTGACCTGGAGTCTGCGCGCTCAAGCGTAGGCCGTGCCCAGGTAGCACAGGTGATCGCGAATCGCGACCTGGCGCGCGCCAAGGAGCTGGTGGCGCGCAACTTCGTTTCGCCCGCCGAGCTCGATCGCGCGCAATCGACGTTTGATCTTGCAGCCGCTGAGGTTCGCACCGCGCAGGCTGTCGTGCAGCAGCGCGCCGCGCAGGTCGCGACTGCGCGCGTCGATTTGTCGCGCACCGAGATTCGCGCACCGGTCGACGGCGTCGTGATCAAACGCAGTGTCGACGTCGGACAGACGGTGGCAGCGAGCCTGCAGGCGCCGGAGCTGTTCGTCATCGCGAAGGATCTGCGCGACATGCAGGTCGACACGTCGATCGACGAGGCCGACGTCGGCCGCATCAAGATCGGATTGCGGGCGACCTTCACTGTCGATGCGTTCCCGGGCCGTCAATTTGTGGGTGAAGTGCGCAGCGTGCGCAAGGCCGCGCAGAGCGTGCAGAACGTCGTCACGTATATCGCCATCATTTCCGCCAATAACGAGCGCGGCGAGTTGCTTCCGGGGATGACTGCCAACGTGCGTATCGTGACCGATTCGAGGGACTCGGTGCTGAAAGTGCCGAACGCTGCGCTGCGTTTCCGCCCCGCGGGCGAGAGCGCGGCGGCGAAAGGCGATGGTGCGAAAGAGGGTCAGGGCAAGGCGACGCAAGGCGCCGATGCCGGCGCCAGCAAAGGCGCTGGTACCAGTGGAGGCGGCGGCGGACAGCTGAATCAATTTCGCGAGCGGATCGTGGCCGAGTTGAAGATGGACGCTGAGCAGCAGCAAAGGCTCGATCCGATCTTCGCCGAGATGCGCAATAAGTTTATGGGTGTGCGGGATCTGCCCGAGGAAGCGCGCGCGCGGCAGAGCGCGGCGATTCGCTCGGACATGCGGGCGCGTGTTGAAGAAATTCTGAAGCCCGAGCAGAAAGCGCGCTATGCCGAGCTGGTTACCGAACTCGCGGGCCGCGCGGGCGGCGGCCAGACCACGCGCGGCCGCATCTATCTAATGGACGCCAACAAGCCGAAAGCGATCGAAGTTCGCGTCGGACTGTCAGACGGAGCAATGAGCGAAGTCGCGGGTGACGGGCTCGTTGAAGGAGCTGAAGTAATCATCGGACTACAGAGCGCGGCGTCGAGCCCGCCCGCTCAGAAGGCCGGCGCGCCGAAGATGATGTTCTGATGCCCGACCCGCTGATTCGTGTGGCCGATTTGACCAAGGACTACGTGCTGGGCGACAACACCGTGCACGCGCTCGCAGGCGTCTCGATGGACATTGCGGCGGGCGACTTCGTGGCGGTAATGGGTCCGTCGGGATCGGGCAAGTCGACTTTTATGAACATGATCGGATGTCTCGATCGCCCGACTTCGGGCAGCTATTGGCTGGCCGGCGAAGATGTCGCGCGCATGAACGCAGACGACCTGGCAGCGGTGCGCAACAAGCGCATCGGTTTCGTATTCCAGCAGTTCAACCTGCTGGCGCGTACCAGCGCACTTGAGAATGTTGAGCTGCCGCTGATGTATGCCAACGTCGCAGTCGGTGAGCGACACACCCGCGCACTCGATAAATTGAAGCAGGTCGGCCTCGGTGAGCGGGCCGATCATCAGCCATCGCAACTCTCGGGCGGGCAGCAACAGCGCGTGGCGATCGCGCGCGCGCTGGTCAACAATCCGGCTTTGATTCTCGCCGACGAGCCGACGGGTGCGCTCGACTCGCGCACGAGCGTTGAGATCATGGCGCTGCTGCAGGAGCTCAACGCGGGCGGAATGACGATCGTGCTGGTCACGCACGAGCACGACGTCGCTGCCTTCGCCTCGCGCGAGGTGCACTTTCGCGACGGCAAAGTGGTTAGCGACGAGCGGCAGACACCGCGCTCGGCTCGCAGCGCACTTGCCGAGCTGGATGTAGGAGCCGCTGCATGAATGCGTTAATGGTGCTGCGCGTTGCGCTAAAGGCTTTGCGAGTCAACAAGCTGCGCTCGAGCTTGACAATGCTCGGCATGATCATCGGCGTTGCTGCGGTCATCGCAATGCTGGCGATCGGTGGCGGCGCGCAGGAGCGCGTGCGCGAGCAGCTGAAGAATCTCGGCTCGAATTTGATGCTGATCTTTCCCGGCTCGACGACGACCAGCGGTGTTCGTCTCGGTACCGGAGCTGCGCAGACGCTGACTGAAGAAGACGCGCTGGCGATTGCGGTCGATGTGGAAGGGGTGATCGTTGCGGCACCCTCGCTGCGCGGGTCGGGCCAGGTGTCGGCCGGCAACTCCAATTGGGCCACGCAGTACTTCGGCACTAATAACGACTACCTGATCGCGCGCGATTGGCCGCTGGCATCAGGCCGCTTGTTCGAGCCGGCCGATATGTCGTCAGCCGGCAAAGTTGCGCTGATCGGCCAGACTACGGCGCGGCAATTGTTCGGCGATCTCGATCCCATAGATCAGGTGATTCGCGTGCGCAAGGTGCCGCTGACGATCATCGGCGTGCTCGATCGCAAGGGCCAGAACGCGCTCGGACAGGATCAGGATGATGTCGTGCTGATGCCACTGGCGACCGCGCGCAACCGTGTGCTCGGACAAACGCAGGGACGGCAGCGGCGCATTCACACGATCTCGGTCAAAACGGATGACGGCGTTGATATGAAAGGCGTCGAGGAAAGAATCCGCGAACTGCTGCGGCAGCGGATGCGGGTCCAGCCTGGCGCCGACGAGCCCTTCACGATTCGCAATCTGACGGAGATTTTGCAGGCGCAGGAGCAGGCGAGTCGTGTCTTGACGCTGCTGCTCGGCGCCGTGGCTTCCGTGAGTCTGTTGGTCGGCGGCATTGGCATCATG